>NZ_JAKDJU010000078.1 GCF_030453725.1 Brevibacterium picturae | reverse complement strand
ACCTCCACCCGCGCCGGGGTGGAGTAATCCACGGACGCGTGGGCGCAGATCGCCGGCTTCTGGTTAAAAAACCCGCCGGCGGGCCCCCGGGCAACACCTCCCCGTGGACCCGACGTGTTTGAGAGGGGCAACTATGACCCAGAACACAACCTCGGCGATCCCGAGGGGGACAGGCGACGAAGAGGTCGACGAATGGCTCGAGTCCTGGGAAGGACTCGTCAGTCAGCGTGGAACCCTGCGTGCCAGCGAGATCATGGAGGCGCTGCGTCAGCGTGCCGCCTCGAACTCCGTCGCCCAGCCCAAGGTCACGACCACGGACTACGTCAACACGATCCCGGCCGATCAGGAACCGTCCTACCCCGGTGACGAGCGCCTCGAGCGCAAGTACCGCAAATGGCTGCGCTGGAATGCCGCGATGCTCGTCCACCGGGCCCAGCGGCCGGAGATCTCGGTCGGCGGTCACATCTCGACCTATGCGGGAGCCGCGACGCTGTACGAGATCGGGTTCAACAACTTCTTCCGCGGCCAGAACCATCCCGGCGGCGGCGATCAGGTCTTCTTCCAGGGCCACGCCTCACCCGGCATGTACGCCAGGGCATACCTCGAGAACCGGCTGAGCGACAAGCAGCTCGACGGCTTCCGCCAGGAGGCCTCGAAGGCCCCCAACGGCTTGAGCTCCTATCCTCACCCCCGCCTCATGCCCGACTTCTGGCAGTTCCCGACCGTGTCGATGGGTCTGGGCCCGATCAACTCGATCTACCAGGCGCAGATGAACCGCTACCTGCACAACCGCGGCATCAAGGACACCTCCGACCAGCGCGTCTGGGCATTCCTCGGTGACGGAGAGATGGACGAGCCCGAATCACGCGGCGCACTCCAGCTGGCCGCGAACGAGGGGCTGGACAACCTCACCTACGTCATCAACTGCAACCTGCAGCGCCTCGACGGGCCGGTGCGCGGCAACGGCAAGATCGTCCAGGAGCTCGAAGCGGTCTTCACCGGTGCCGGCTGGAACGTCATCAAGGTCCTCTGGGGCCGCGAATGGGACTCCCTGCTCGACGCCGACCATACCGGTGATCTGGTCCGGATCATGAACGAGACCCTCGACGGCGACTACCAGACCTTCAAGGCCGAGTCCGGCGGATTCATCCGTGACAACTTCTTCGGCCGCTCGCCGGAGACGAAGGGCCTCGTCGAGCACCTGTCCGATGACGACATCTGGAACCTCAAACGCGGCGGCCACGACTACCACAAGGTCTTCGCCGCCTACCAGCAGGCCGTGAACACCACCGGCAAGCCGACCGTGATCCTCGTCCAGACGGTCAAGGGCTACGGCCTGGGCACGACCTTCGAGTCTCGCAATGCCACGCACCAGATGAAGAAGTTCACGGCTGCCGACGTCAAGGCCTTCCGCGACCGCATGGACATTCCGATCACCGACAAGGTCATCGACGACGACCCCTACGCCGTGCCCTACTACCACCCGGGCAACGATGCCGAAGAGATCGAGTACATGCTCGAGAAGCGCTCGCAGCTCGGCGGGTTCCTGCCCAACCGCAAGCCCGAGAACAGCAAGAAGACCCTGCCTGCGGTGTCCGACAAGGCGTTCTCGCAGACGAAGAAGGGCTCGGGCCAGCAGCAGGCGGCGACCACGATGGCATTCGTGCGACTACTCAAGGACCTCATGCGGGAGAAGGGGGTCGGCAACAGGATCGTGCCCATCATCCCCGATGAGGCACGCACGTTCGGCATCGACGCGTTCTTCCCGACCGCGAAGATCTACAACCCCAACGGCCAGAACTACCTGGCAGTCGACCGCGAGCTGTTCCTGTCCTACAAGGAAGCGACCTCGGGACAGCTGCTCCACGTGGGCATCAACGAGGCCGGTGCCGCAGCCGGATTCACCGCAGCCGGAACCGCGTACTCGACGCACGGCGAGCCGATGATCCCGATCTACGTCTTCTACTCGATGTTCGGGTTCCAGCGCACCGGCGACGCCTTCTGGGCCGCCGGGGACCAGATGACCCGCGGGTTCATCATCGGTGCCACCGCCGGTCGGACGACGCTGACCGGTGAGGGTCTGCAGCACGCCGACGGGCACTCGCCCGTGCTGGCCGCGACCAATCCAGCGGTGCGGATCTACGACCCGGCCTACGGATACGAGATCGGGCACATCATGCGTGATGGCCTGCACCGCATGTACGGCGAGCACGACCTCGGCGACGACGCCCGCAACGTCATGTACTACCTCACTGTGTACAACGAGCCGATGCTCCAGCCGGCCGAACCCGAGGACGTCGACGTCGATGGGATCCTGCGTGGGATCCATCGGGTCGCAGAAGCAGGGGCCGGTTCAGAAGCAGGCACCGGCGCCGAGGCTGGGGCCGGGGAGCGTCCCACCGCTCAGCTGCTCGCGTCGGGAGTTGCGGTCCCGTGGGCGCTTGAGGCCCGCGGTCTGCTGACCCAGGACTGGGGAGTGGACGCGGCTGTCTGGTCGGTGACCTCATGGGCCGAGCTGCGCCGCGATGCTCTGAAGTGCGAGGCCGAAAAGCTCGAGAACTTCGAGGCCGAGCCGCGTACGCCCTATGTGCGCGAACGTCTGGGTTCGCAAGCGGGGCCGATCGTGGCCACGAGCGACTTCGACTCCACGCAGCCGGACCTCATCCGACCCTTCCTCAGCCAGGACTTCGCGACCCTGGGTGCCGACGGCTTCGGATTCTCCGACACCCGCGCCGCAGCCAGGCGTCACTTCAAGATCGACGCCCACTCGATGGTCGTCCGCACCCTGCAGCTGCTGGCCGACCGCGGCGAGATCGCGCGCTCCGTTCCCGTCGAGGCGGCAAAGAAGTACAGCCTGAACGAGGTCAACGCCGGTACCTCAGGCACCGCCGGAGGTGACTCCTAGGTTCGACCATTGAAGCGTGGGCCACAAGGGGATAGCGTGATGACCTGACGCCGCAGCATCGACAGTCGGTCATCTGCTGATCAATGGAGAACGCAAGCAGAAGGGCAGGTTCATCTTCGTGGAACAGACATCGGACCCGGGCTCGACCCAACCGGAACCGGACTCATCGCGAACGGATCGGACAGAGAAGACGTGGTGGCAGCGCTACATCGGCTTCCCTCTGATCTGGAAATTCGGAATAGCTCTGGTCCTGGGAGTGATCGCCGGGCTGATCGTGGGCCCGCCGATCGCGACCATCCAACCGCTGGGCGACCTGTTCCTCAGGTTGCTGCAGATGCTGGTGGTCCCATTGGTGCTGGTGACACTGATCTCCGGTGCCGCATCGGCTGCGCCGTCGAGCCTGGGTCGTGTCGGAGGCAAAGTATTCGGCTTCTATCTGCTCACCTCGGTCATCGCCATCAGCCTCGGACTCGGGCTCGGTCTGCTCATCGGACCCGGCACCGGCCTGGACATGCCCAGCACAGGCGAGGACCCCGAAAAGGCTCCGCCCCTGATCGAGACGTTCTTGAACATCTTCCCGGAGAACATCTTCCAGGCGCTGGCCGAAGGCAACGTTCTGGCAGTCATCTTCGTCGCCGTGATCATAGGCTTTGCTGTGGGGACGATGGCCTACAGCGAGGACGCAAGGCTGCGAGAGCTCGCCGAACCGGTGAAGAAGCTGGCCGACGCCGGCTGCGAGGTCATGTTCAAGATCGTGCGCGGTGTTCTGGAATACGGACCGATCGGCGTGTTCGCCCTGATCGCAGTCGTCGTGGGCGAGACGGGCACCGACTCCTTGCTGCCCATGCTCAATCTCACCGGCACCGTCTACCTCGGCATCGCGTTGATGATCGTGGCGTACTCGCTGTTGCTTCTGGCATTCAAAGTCAACATCGCCCGATTCTTCGGTGCCGCCAAGGACCCCATGCTGACCGCCTACGTGACCCGCTCATCCAGTGGGACCCTGCCGGTGACCATGCGGGCCGCGGAGAAGCTGGGGATCCGGGAAGGAACCTACGGTTTCAGCCTGCCCTTGGGCGCGACTATCAATATGGACGGAACCGCTCTCTACGTGGGTGCGTCCACGCTTTTCGTGGCCAATGTGTCCGGAGTCGACCTCAGCTTCGTTCAATTGCTCGAGGCCGTTGCGGTCGGAGTGCTGGCGTCGATCGGCACGGCCGGCGTTCCTGGAGCCGGGCTGATCATGCTGTCGCTGGTGATTTCACAGGCTGGCCTGCCGTTCGCCGCAGTGGCGCTGGTCGCCGGGGTCGATGCCCTTCTCGACATGGCCCGGACCATGTGCAACGTCACGGGTGACCTGGTCGTCACCCGCATCGTCGCCCAGACCGAGGGGCAGGTCGAAGAACCGTCTCGGGTGCGGAAACGAAGTCGCAGTCGCCGCTAGAGGCTCGGCCCGTCGGCGGAAAGCGATTGTCGTGTGCCGGTGACGAGCACCGGCGACCTCGGACTGGCCACGGTAGCTCTGCGGAAGTGGACGCACGGGGTGCTGTCCGCTCATGCAGCCGGGATCTTGACAGATTCATCGCCGTGGAAGCAGGAGCTTTCGAGTTCTCTACATTCGAGAATGACCCGGCGCAGCTGCGCCCGACTGCCGGTCATCGACTCAGCGTGTGTCAGTCACGAACTCGCCGGCAAAGGAGATGCGCCCTAGTCAACGCGCTGCATATCGGTCGATATCTGCTCGGCGGCCGAGCGCAGCAGCGGGATCGCCCGGTCTGCGAAGGCCCGGTCGACGCGGCTGACGGGTCCGGAGACGGAGATCGCCAGGGGAGCCGGCGCATCTGGGATCGACATCGCGAAGCACCGCACGCCCAGCTCCTGCTCCTGCTCATCGATCGAATACCCGCGGTCGCGGATGCGCGCGAGCTCGGCCTCGAGGTCCTCGACGGTGCCGATGCTGTATTCCGTCGGCGTCGGCATTCCGGCGGTCGTCACGATGTGGCGCACCTGTTCGGGGTCGAGGCCGGCGAGCATCGCCTTGCCCACTCCGGTGTCGTGCATATGGGCGCGGCGGCCCACCTCGGTGAACATCCGCATCTGGTGCTGTGAGGCGACCTGATCGACGTAGACGACCATGTCGCCGTCGATGGTCGCGACGTTCGCGGACTCGCCCAGCTCATCCACGAGTGTGCGCAGGTAGGGGCGGGCGATCGCGCCCAGTTGGGCCCCGGCGAGGTTGCCCAGGCGGATGAGGCCCGGGCCCAGCGCATAGCCGCGGTTGGGCAGTTGACGCACCACGCCGAGGTTGACCAGAGTATTGAGCAGGCGGTGAATCGTCGGCAGCGGTAGGCTCACCTCGGCGGCGATGTGACTGAGCGTCGCAGAGCCCGAGGAGTTTGCGATGCACTCGAGCAGCCCGAAGGCACGTTCGACGGATTGAACGCCGCCCTTTGTCTGGCGGATCGCGGGGGGCTTAGTATCATTGCTGGTCATCCCAGTTCCTCTTCCTCGTCCATTGAGATTCGTGTTCGTTGACATGCGTGGCAGGCTCGACGCTGAGTGCCGCCGCCATGAAACCAGGATCGCTGCGCGAAACTGCCACTCAGTCTAGTCCTGAAATGGAAGAAAGTTTCCGTTCGCGAGCATTCTGGCTAGATTTTCCACTATACAGAAGATAATATCCGTACTACGGAAAAGACTTATCAGAGAGGATAACTTCCATGGCTGTTCCCAGTCCCGGATACTCAATCACTCTTCGAGTGGAGACCGCGGTCGGTCAGACTTCGACGTCCGACCTCGTGGCCGCTGCCGCGGCAACAGGTGCGGCGATCACCGCGCTCGACGTTGTGGAATCCACCCCGCGCACGGTGATGATCGACGTCAGCGCCGATACACGCGACGTCGCACATGCCGACGAGGTCGCAGCCGCACTCGGCACGCTTGACGGCGTCGAGGTCCACAAGGTCTCCGACCGCACCTTCCTGCTCCACCTCGGCGGCAAACTCGAATCTGCCCCCAAGGTGCCTCTGCGCAACCGCGATGACCTCTCCCGCGCCTACACGCCGGGCGTGGCCCGAGTGTGCACGGCCATCGCAGAGAACAAGGCTGATGCCCGTCGTCTGACGATCAAGCGCAACACCGTCGCGGTCGTCACCGACGGCACCGCGGTCCTCGGCCTCGGCGATATCGGCCCCGAAGCCGCGATGCCCGTGATGGAGGGCAAGGCGGTTCTGTTCAAGCAGTTCGCCGGCGTCGACGCCTGGCCGGTGGCCCTCGATACGAAGGACACCGAGGAGATCATCTCCATCTGCAAGGCCATCGCCCCGGCCTACGGCGGCATCAACCTCGAGGACATCTCCGCGCCTCGGTGCTTCGAAATCGAGGCCAGGCTCCGTGCAGAGCTCGACATCCCCGTCTTCCACGACGACCAGCACGGCACCGGCATCGTCACCCTCGCCGCGCTGAAGAACGCCCTCAAGGTCGTGGGCCGCAAGCTCGAAGACCAGCGCATCGTCGTCTCCGGCGTCGGCGCTGCGGGCAACGCGATCATCCGCCTGCTCCAGGTCGCCGGTGCGAGGAACATCATCGCCTGCGGCCGCGACGGCGCGATCGGACCCAAATCCACCGTCGACACCGAACACAAGGTGTGGCTGCAGGCCAACACGAACCCCGAAGGGTTCGACGGCACCCTCAAGGAAGCCGTAGTCGGTGCCGATGTGTTCATCGGAGTCTCGGCCCCGAACGTGCTCGACGTCAGCGACATCCAGGCGATGAACCAGGAGGCTCTCGTCTTCGCGATGGCCAACCCCGATCCGGAGGTCGACCCCGCCGAGGCCCTCAAGCACGCCGCGGTCGTCGCCACAGGGCGCAGCGACTACCCGAACCAGATCAACAACGTTCTGGCGTTCCCCGGCATCTTCCGCGGACTTCTCGACGCCGAAGCGACCGACATCGACGAGAACATCATGGTCGCCGCCGCAGACGCGATCGCCTCGTGCATCCCGGAGGACGAACTCCATCCCGGCTACGTGGTGCCATCGGTCTTCGACCCCGACGTGGCGAAGAAAGTGGCCGAAGCCGTCGCCGCCGTCTCCTCCTGAACCCCGACCGGTCTCCTGACACAGGAGGCCGGTCGCTGCTTGATGAGAGACAATGGTGGGAGACCAGCCCTCCCGCGCAATGATGCTACGAAAGAGAATGTGAAATTGGATCACTCAACGTTGGCCGACATCGACACACTCCTGGCGGACACGGACGAACTGCTGAGCACGCGGTACCCCGGCGAGCGTGATGTCCGACAGCCCGTGCACACCGTCTACGTCCCCGGGCACCTCTCGACCCCGGCCCTGCCCCGACAGTGGGGTGAGCAGGCGCTCGAATGCGTCGAGGCCAACGGCGGCATGGTTCAGCTGGCCGAACGCGTCATCGTCGCCTCCCGCAAGGAGACCCTGGCCCCCGACAGCCAGACCATGCCGAATCTGCATCAGGTCGCTCGGGAGGCAGAGATGCTCGCCGAGGCGGTCACCCGAAAACTGTCCACCGAACCGATCGAGGACCTCAGGTTGGACTTCGAGGACGGGTTCGGCAACCGCGGAGACGACACCGAGGACGGCTGTGTCCGCCAGGCCGCGCGCAACGCTGTCGCCGGACTGGACGAGCCCGGTGCCCCGGCATTCTTCGGCATCCGCTTCAAGTGCATGGAGGCCGATACCCGTGCCCGCGGTCTGCGCACCTTGGATCTCTTCCTCGCCGAGGTGATCGCCGCCCACGGATCCCTGCCCAAGCAGCTGGTCCTCACGCTGCCCAAGGTGAGCACGGTCGACCAGGTGTCCGCCATGGTCATTGCCTGCCGTGGTCTCGAAGCCCAGCACGGCCTCGCCGAGGGCTCGATCACCTTCGAGGTCCAGGTTGAGACCCCGCAGCTCATCCTCGGCGCCGACGGCACTGTGCCGCTGGCTCCGGTCCTCGACGCCGGCGCCGGGCGCATCACCTCCCTGCACTACGGCACCTACGACTATTCGGCGTCGATGGGTGTTGCCGCCGCCTACCAGGCCATGGACCACCCGGTGGCCGATTTCGCGAAGAACCAGATGATGCTCGCGGTCGCCGGCACCGGCGTCCACCTCTCCGACGGTTCGACGAATATCATGCCCCTCGGCGAGCCCGAGGAGATCCAACGTGCCTGGAGCCTGCATTCCGGGCTGGTCCGCAGGCACCTCAAGCGCGGAATCTACCAGGGCTGGGACATGCACCCGCACCAGCTGCCCACACGCTTCCTCGCGACCTTCCGCTTCTACCGCGAAGGCGCCGAGCGAGCCGCCACCCGACTGCGCAACTACGTGTTCCAGGAGGACTCGGCCGTCCTCGATGAGCCCGCGACAGCCAAAGCGCTGGCCCGCTACCTGGGCCGCGGCCTCTCCTGTGGCGCCCACACCGAGGCGTTCGTGACCGACCGGACGAAGATGTCGGTGCAGACCCTCAACCGCATCGCCGCCACCGGCGCGGCCGAGTGACCTGCCGACCGCCTCGGCGACACACCACCAGCTGGTGCTGACCAGCACCGATCCGAAGGAGAACACGCACACATGACGACGACCGACCCCTACACGTACTGGGCGCCCACCGGCGGGCATCCGCCGCAGTCGGACCTGCTCACCGACCGTGCGATCGTCACCGAGGCGTACACGGTGATCCCGCGCGGAGTCATGCGCGACATCGTGACCTCGAACCTGCCCGAGTGGACCGGGACCCGCTCCTGGGTGCTGAGCAAACCGGTGGCCGGGGGAGCGGTGACCTATTCACAGACCATCCTCGAAGTCGCCCCGGGCGGCGGATCGGACAAGCCCGAACCGCAGGCCGAGGTCGAAGGGTTCATCTTCCTCATGGCCGGTCAGCTCGAGATCACCCACGAGGGCCAGGCCCACACTCTGACGCCGGGCGGCTTTGGGTTCCTGCCCGCGGGTTCGACCTGGAGCGCGAAATCCACCGGCGCCGAGGCGGCCCGTTTCCATTGGGTGCGCAAACGCTACCAGCCTGTGGCCGGGCTGATCCCGGAGGCCAAGTTCGGCCAGGAGTCCGACGTCGAGCCGGCGGCGATGCCGGGCACCGACAACCGGTGGCGGACGACCCGGCCTCTCGATCCCGAGAACCTGGCCTATGATATGCACGTCAACATCGTGACCTTCGAACCCGGTGCCGTGATTCCCTTCGCCGAGACCCACGAGATGGAGCACGGCCTCTACGTCCTCGAGGGCAAGGCCGTCTACCGCCTCAACGGCGACTGGGTCGAGGTCCAGGAGGGTGACTTCATCTCGATGCGCGCCTTCTGCCCCCAGGCCTGTTACGCCGGTGGACCGGGCCGCTTCCGCTACCTGCTCTACAAGGACGTCAACCGCCAGGTCGAGCTGTAGCTGCCGCCGGCGTTGGGGTGAATGCAGTAACCGCTTGCCGGAAGTGCCTAGGTAGAGCACACGTGACGTGCTTTGGCACTTCTGGCAAGCGGTTACTGCGTTCGGCCGACTGTGCGGCCAGGCGCGGCCGGCTGTCAGCCGATCAGATCAGCTGCAGGGTGCGGGCCGTGTACTCGGAGAGTTCCTTGAGCAGGGTCTCGTCATCGGCGAGGCTGTGTCCCAGCGAGGGCACCATGTCCTTGATGTCGGACTCCCAGCCGCTGTATTGGCGCGGAAAGCAGGTCTTGAGCAGGTTGATCATGATCGATACTGCGGTCGAGGCTCCGGGGGAGGCGCCGAGGAGAGCGGCGATCGACCCGTCGGCCGAGGAGATGAGTTCGGTGCCGAAGCTCAGCACTCCGCCCTTCTTCGAGTCCTTCTTCATCACCTGCACACGCTGACCGGCCTGGATGAACTCCCAGTCGTCAGGGTCGATGTTCGGAATGAACTCGCGCATCGACTCGAAGCGGGCCTTCTTCGACGAAGCCAGTTCGGAGACGAGGTAGGTGACGAGGTCGGTGTTGTCCTTGGCCACATTGAGCATCGTGGCCAGGTTGTTCCCACGCACCGAGAAGGGCAGGTCGGTGAATCGTCCGCCCTTCAGGAACTTCGGGGAGAAGCCGGCGTAGGGTCCGAACAGCAGGTGGTCCTTGCCGTCGACGACTCGGGTGTCGAGGTGAGGCACGGACATCGCCGGGGCGCCGAAGGACGCCTGGCCGTAGACCTTGGCCTGGTGGCGGGCGACGAGGTCGGGGTTCGAGGTGCGCAGGAAGATGCCAGAGACGGGGAACCCGCCGTAGCCGCGGCCCTCGGGGATGCCCGACTTCTGCAGCAGCGGCAACGCACCACCGCCGGCGCCGACGAAGACGAACTTCGCGTTGACCTTGTGGGTCTCGTGCGAGAGCAGGTCCTTGACGGTGACGACCCACCCGTCGGAGGATCGTTCGAGCTCGGTGACCTGGTGACTGGTGCGAACGGTGGCACCCTTGTCGCCGACGTAGCGCAGCAACTGGCGGGACAGCGATCCGAAGTTGACGTCCGTGCCGATCTTCGTCCGTGAGATGCCGTTGACCTGTCCGGGTCCACGGCCCTCGAACATCAGCGGCAGCCACTCGGCCTGGGTGTCGGGATCGTCGGTGTACTCCATCTCGGAGAACAGCGGGTTGCGCACCATCTGCTCGTGACGGTTCTTGATGTAGTCGCGGCCCTTCTGGCCACGGCCGTAGCTGATGTGGGGGACCTGGTTGATGAAGGACTTCGGGTCCGGCAGGACGCCGTTGTCGACGAGGTGTGACCAGTACTGACGGGAGTGGTGGAACTGCTCGTTGATCTGCGAGGCCTTCGCAAGATCGATGTGGCCGTTCTCGTCCTCGGGAGTGTAGTTGAGCTCGCACAGGGCGGCGTGGCCGGTGCCGGCGTTGTTCCACGGATCGGAGCTCTCATCGGCGACATAGTCGAGTTTCTCGTAGACCCGGATGTCCCATTCGGGCTGAAGCTCGGTCAACATGGCGCCCAGAGTGGCGCTCATGATGCCGCCGCCGATCAAGACAACGTCAACCTTTTCCTGCGTTGAGGGCATTTCAACTCTCATTCCTCGTCAATGACTAAGCGACTACTTGTATTCGACTCACAGACTACTCTCCACGTCAGGCGAACCAGTAACCCGGGAGGGGCCCGGAATGGCCGTGCGATGATTCTCACAGCGGATGTTCGTCCGCAGTCAGACGCATTTTCCGACCATTCGGACGTTTAGCCGGTGGACACCTTGTGTCGTCGGCCACAGGGTGTGCAAATATGGGCACATGTCGAATCGCTTCCTTCTTCGTGATGCCCTGGCCGAGTTCCCGCCCTATGTCCCGGGCAAGCCCCCGACCACCGCGCCGGGTCTGAAACCCTACAAACTGTCCTCGAACGAGAACCACCTGGCGCCGCTGCCGGGTGTGGTCGACTCGATCGCAGAGGCCGGGCAGGTGCCCGCGAACTATCCCGACCCGAAGTCGACGAAGCTGGTTGCCGACCTCGCGGCCCACCTCGATGTCGATGCCTCCGAGATCGTGCCCGGTGCCGGTGCCTCGGAGATCCTGTCCGCACTGACGAACATCACCCTCGAGGCCGGAACCTCCGTCGTCTACCCGTGGCCTTCGTTCGAGATGTACCCGATCCTCGCCTCGGCGCGTGGTGCGCAGAAGCGTCCCGTGCCGCTGCTCGAAGACGGCCGCCATGACTTCCAGGGTCTGGTTGCCGCCATCGACGATACGACTCGTCTCATCCTGCTGTGTTCGCCGAACAATCCGACCGGACCGTCGGTCTCGACGGTGGAGCTCGACGGCTTCATGGCAGAGGTCCCGGCCGAGGTCATCGTCGTCCTCGACGAAGCATACTTCGAATTCGCCACCGACGCCGAGGTGGTCGATGGGATGGCGGCGTACCGGAAGTTCCCGAATCTGGTGCTGGCACGGACCTTCTCCAAAGCGCATGGGCTGGCGGGATTGCGTGTGGGCTTCGGCGTCGCCGATCCGACCATTGCGACTGCACTGCGCCAGGTGATCGCGCCGTTCAGCGTCACCTCGGCGGCCCAGGTCGCGGCCGTGGAATCGCTGTCGCGCAACGATGAGGTCCTCGTCCGTGCCAAGGAAGTCGCAGCGACCCGTGACCAGTTCGAACAGGACCTCAGCGATGCGGGCCTGACCGTCTCCGATTCGCAGGGCAACTATGTGTGGGTCAGCCTCGGCGACGAAGACGCGCAGGCCTTCGAGGAAGCCTGCGCCGCGCAGGCCGTGGCCATCAGACGCCTGAGCGGGGGTGTGCGCATCAGCGTCGGGCCCGATGAGGCGCTTGATCGGGTGCGCGAGGTGGCGACGGCATTCGTGGAGTCCAGGACCGCATGAGCACGACGGTGCAGGCTCCGACGCAGGATCTCGAAGCGCAGCTGAGCGCCGGATCCTTGGTCACGGACCGGGACGTCATCGATGCCTACTCCTCCGATAAGGCCCTGTTCTGCCCCGCCGGGCAAGCGCTCGCCCTGGTCAGGGCGCGGTCGGTCGACGACGTCGTGGCCGTGATGGCCTTCGCCACCGAACACCGCGTCCCCGTCGTCACGCAGGGTGCGCGGACCGGGCTGTCCGGAGCCGCGAATGCGATCGACGGCTGTCTGCTGCTCAACGTCGCTGCGATGGACGAGATCGTCGCCATCGACCCCGTCAACCAGACGTGCCGAGTCCAGCCCGGAGTCATCAACCAGGACCTCAAGGCGGCATTGGCCGAGCACGCACTGTCCTACCCTCCCGACCCCGGCTCGGTCGCGATCTCGACGATCGGCGGCAATGTCGCCACGAACGCGGGCGGAATGTGCTGCGTGAAGTACGGAGTGACCAAGGACTACGTGCGCGCCATGACCGTGGTGCTCGCCGACGGCACCGTGACGAAGCTGGGCACAGCCACCGCGAAAGGCGTCGCGGGACTCGACCTGGCGGCCCTCCTCGTCGGCTCCGAGGGCACTCTGGGCACCATCGTCGAGGTGACGCTGGCCCTCAAACCGGCACTGCCCCCGCCGATCACCGCCGTCGGGATCTTCCCCGACACGGCCTCGGCCGGACGCACGGTCACCGAGTACATGGGATCCGGAGCCGCCCCGTCGCTGCTCGAACTCATCGACGGGCCGAGCGTGGCGATGATCAATGCCTACGGTGATTTCGGCCTGCCCGACGATGTCGGTGCCCTGCTGCTGGTGCAGTCGAATGCGTCGGGCGCGGGAGCAGTAGAAGAGCTCGAAGCCTTTCAACGCATCGCCGAGGCCAATGGCGGCACCGAGGTCTTCGTCTCCGATGACCCGGCCGACTCCGAACTGCTCGTTGCGGCCCGTCGTGCCGTGGCCCCGGCGATGGAGAAGTACGCCAATGAGCGCGGGGGCGGAGAGCTCGTCGACGACGTCTGCGTGCCGCGCTCGGCGCTCGGAGACTTCTTCGAGAAGCTGCGCGCCATCGCGACCGAATTCGACGTCGAGATCGCCACCGCCGGTCATGCCGGTGACGGGAACATGCACCCCTCCGTGATCTTCGACGCCGGCGACGAATCCCAGGTGGCGCAGGCGCAGGAGGCTTTCGCGGCGATCATGCAGTTGGGCCTCGACCTCGGCGGCACGATCACGGGCGAGCACGGTGTCGGCTTCCTCAAACGCGAGTGGCTCGGGCACGAGCTCGACGCCGGCGCGACGCTGATGCACCAGAAGATCAAGGAAGCTCTCGATCCCTTGAGTATCCTCAATCCGGGGAAGATGTTCGGCTGAGCCCGGTCACGCTGAGGCGGTCACCGCTGCTGCGAGTCCGGCGATGTCCTCGGGTGTCGTTCGGCAGCAGCCGCCGATGAGCCGGGCGCCCGCCTTCCTCCACGCAGCGATGGTTCCAGGGCTTGCATCGAAGTGTGGGCCAGACTGCCATTCCATCGCTGTTGCGTCGTAGCTCTCGCCCGAATTGGGATAGGCGATCAGCGGCAGATCGGTGTGCTGGGCGAAGGTCGCCAGTGCTCCTTCGACCGAAGAAGGGCGAACGCAGTTGACGCCGATTGCGCGGATCGCCGTGGTGCCGGCGATGGCCTCGACGACTTCGGCGAGGGAGGAGCCATCGGCCAGATGGTGATCGTCCGAGAGAGTCACACTCAGCCATGCGGGAACGTCGAACTCTTCGGCAAGGCCGGCGAGCACTGTGATTTCTGCCAGGCTGGGCTGCGTCTCGATGGCCAGCAGATCGGCACCGGCCCTGACCAGGGCTTCGATGCGGGGACGGTGGAAGGTCGCGAACTCCTCATCGCTCAGGTGATAGTCGCCCGTGTATTCGGAGCCATCGCCCAATGCGGCCCCATAGGGGCCGACGGACCCGGCCACGAGCGCGGGAGTCGCGGAGTCGTGCCCGGCGGTGACCGCGCCGGCAGGTGCGCCGGCTGGTTCGGCAGCGACTGCGGCGGCAGC
>NZ_JAKDJU010000284.1 GCF_030453725.1 Brevibacterium picturae | reverse complement strand
CAGTCTAAGGGACGCCAGTCCGCAGGCGCGCAAGGGTCCGTGGGAGTGGGGTGCGGGGAGAAATGGATCGATCGAAGTTCTATAGCTCCACTTTGAACATGAGCCCTCAAACTTCGATCGGTCCCCAACAAGCGCTACGCGCCACTCAACACTGAGCCTTTCGCAAAGGGCACTTCATGGGCCGACCGGTTCCGCCCGCCGCAGGTCCTCTTCGCCTCACAGCATCAGCTTCTTCGCGCACTGCTGCTTCAACTCAGGTGCTTGGTCGAACAGCTTCATGGAGAATGTCGCGACATTCATCACCTCGCCGAACTTGAACCGGATCACTTTGTATCCCAACGACAGCAGTCGATTGTGCTGCCGACTCTCCTTGTTCATAACGTCGAAACCTCCATTCACATACTTCTGAGTTCCGTCTACGTACAGAGCAACTCCACAGTCCTCGAAGAGGAAATCCAATCGAGTCAAGGTCCGATACCCCTCTTTTACATCGAACTGCTGCACAAAGTCATGCAGACCGAGCAGATGCAGATTGAATGATGCCCGACTCTCGGCGTAGCTTTCCGAAAGCGGAGTGATCAGCGCGGTGAGCTTCTGCGCGTTCTTTGCGCCTCGAAGCATGCGAGACATCGGCGGGCCGAACAACCCCTCGACGGCATCGGACACCAGGGACATGGTCCCAGGCGGATAGCCCATCTTGAAGATCGCCTCTTCATCGGTACCGAGCATGGATCGTCGTAGCACTTGTTCCATTGCGGCGAACCCGGCCACCGGCCCCAATACCGTAATCAGTGCCAGTGCGGTTTTTTCTGGTGTAGTGACTCTGATTCCATCGACTTCACTGATGTCCTCTTCACACACCGATATGCGCCGCCTGGTCACAGAACCGGTTCGGGAACTGGACACAGGATGAGCGACGTTGACTGGCTGAGCCGGCACGCCGAACAATCCCAGTTTGTGGAGCTTTGCCGCCGACACACCCCAGACCACGTCGCCAGGCCGGTAATGAGGATAGTGGAGTACCCGAAGCCGGTCGAGATGCTCCCGATACTTCCTCTGCTGGGAATGCTCCCGGTGCCGTCCAGTCTCGTGATATTCCATCCATGCCGCATCGATGGCGAATCTGGTGAACCTTCGGTGGGAGGCGACCTTGCACCGCCGTATCACCGAGTAGACACCGCGATCGAGCTTCAACAGGCAGCAGCCCAGCGCACTGCTGATTTCGGTGGTGGCAGCACCTGCTGCTCTGAGGTCCTGGAAGTGGACGACGTTGTACATGCCAACACACTGGTGCCCTCACCAGATCTATGACCAGTGCTCAAGACCGGCCTGTGGATCACGCAGGCCCATCCCCAGGCCGATCGCACACGAGTCACCAAAGGATCCACAACCGGTCGCGGCCGAGTGAATCGCCGATTCGGTCATATGGCGCAGGCTCACTTGGCGCACCGACGAGGCTCAGCTGAGCTGATTTCGTGCGGATCGTGTGGAGAGTCTGCGCCCAGTCGACGATGCGTCCTGCGGTGGGGACCGATCGAAGTTTCAGAGCCCTGCTTCAAAGTCGAGCTCTGAAACCTCGATCGAACCCCAACCAATCCACACGCCGATACGCGCGACTCAGCGGCAGGTGTGCCTCGGCGCGAGAATCCGCTTGAACCTCACTCCCGGTGCAGCCAGGCTTCGTAGACCTCACGTTTGGACAGACCGAACTGCTTCGCGACCTGCCCCGCAGCGTCCTTCGCCCGCACACCGGACTCCACGAGCTCCCCGACGGCGCCGAGGTGGTCCTCCGGGGCAGTCTCCACTGCAGTGGCTCCGGCGAGCACGAGGGTCAGCTCACCACGCAGTCCGCCAGCTGCCTGCTCTTGCAGCGAGGACACGGTGCCCCGCAGCGTCTCCTCATAAGTTTTCGTCAGTTCGCGACTGATGCTCATCGCCCGGTCCGGTCCGATGATCTCCAGGAAGTCGCCCATCGTGTCGGCGATGCGGTGGGGGCTTTCGAAGAACACCATGGTTCGCTTCTCCCCGCGCAGCTCCTCGAGGAGGTTCTTGCGTGCCCCGGACTTGCGCGGCAGGAAACCCTCGAAGCTGAATCGGTCGCTGGGCAGTCCTGAGACCGCGAGCGCCATGAGCACGGCAGAGGGACCGGGCGTGGAAGTGACGGGCAGTCCGGCCTCGGCGCAGGCCTTGACGACGCGGTACCCGGGGTCGGACACGGCGGGCATTCCCGCATCGCTGAGGAGGACGACGGTCTGGCCGGAGCGGATGAGTTCGACGAGTTCGGGCGCGCGGGACTGCTCGTTGTGGTCGAAGACGCTGATGACACGTTTGGTGTGCGCCAGCTCCAGGCGCTGTGTCAGCGACAGGAACCGGCGAGTGTCCTCGGCTGCGATGACGTCGGCCGACGCGATGGCGCGCTGCATACGATGACTGGCATCGCCGAGGTTGCCGATCGGTGTGCCCACGAGCACGAGTTTCCCGTCGGCTGAGTCGGATGTCGGGTCAGCATCCGCCGAGCCAAGCCCCTCCCGAGCATCCCCGGTTGTGTCCGCTTCCCCTGTTGAGTCTGCGTCCCCG
>NZ_JAKDJU010000077.1 GCF_030453725.1 Brevibacterium picturae | reverse complement strand
CGGTTGTCTGACCCATTCGACCTGGACTATCCCTTCGCCGGTCGCTGGCTGGTCCAGAACAGCCCCGCCGATCGGGTGCCGAGTCACGGCACGATGCTGTTTGCGACGTCGTATGCAATCGACTTCGTGCCGGTCGACGGCTTGGGGAGATCGGCCCCATTCACCGTCGGCTCTCTCCTGCGTCGGGAGCCACCGGAGAACTTCGTCGGATTCGGTCGTCCTGTGGTCTCGCCGGTCAAGGGAACCGTCGTGGCCGCCCATGACACAGAGGCCGACCACTCCTCGTATCGTGGAGTATCCTCGATCGGCTACGCACTGACGCAGCAGCGTCGTGCCGCTTCGGGCTGGCGTGCCCTCGCCGGCAATCACGTCATGATCAGGAGCAGCGGAGGAATAGTCGCACTCTGCCATCTCCAGCGGCGCAGCGCACGGGTTCGCGTAGGACAGCACATTGAGATCGGCGAAGAGATCGGCCGGTGCGGGAACTCCGGCAACAGCACCGAACCACACCTGCACATCCAAGCGATCGACAGTCCAGATGTCGAGCGAGCAGGTGCAGTGCGGATCACCTTCAGAGGCTCACTTCCGTCCAATGGAACGATCGTCACCGCATGAGAACGATCTCCTTACGGTCAACACGCAGCTGAGGGACGGTCGCGGTGCTTGTCGTATCGCGTACTGAACGCACCCTGCCTGAGAGCAGCGAACAACTCCGTCATGCGGACAACGACAGCTGCATGCTCAGTGACCAAATCGGCACTCTCGCCGAGCGCCTCGTGAACCGGCTTCAGCGCTGGTGCAGCAGGATTATCGGCGGCGCCACGCAACAGCTCCAGGCGCTCTTCTCCTGAGGTGTATCCGAGTTCGAACAGCACCCAATGGAACAGATGCATCAGCGCGGTATCTCGGTCGAAGCCCCTGTGGGTGGGCATGGATGTCTCTTCGTCTGCGGTGAGGTCGAAGTCTGGGTGAAGCGACAGACCGAAATCGGTGAAGAGCAGTCGGCCCTCATGCACGAGGATATTGCCGGGATGGATGTCGAAGTGCTGAAATCCGAGTTCTCCCATCCGATCCGTGGCCACGATGATCTGGTCCACCGCCTCGGCGAAGTCCGTCTTCCCTGTACCCGCGGCCAGGCTGCGGCGCATTGCAGAGCCGAGAGTCTCAGGAACGTACTCGAGAAAGAGCACCATGCTTGAGCGGGCCGCCTTCATCTCGGCGAGCCTCGTCTCGACCTGAGGCCAGAAGCCTCCCCACTGCTGCCGTGGTCCGTCACCGTCAAATTCACTGAGGTCTGTCTCGGGCTTCAGATCGATGATCCGCCACCCAAGCAGCTGTGGGAAGAAGTCCACCACCCCGGACCGGACCCAGCCAGACGTCATTTGGTGCGCCGCCAATTCTCGGCCGACACCGTGGGCAGGGCTGCCGATCCCGTAGTGACAGGCGAACGGCAGGCCTGTGTGATTGTCGGTGGAGAAGGGATCTGCCTCTTCACTGCGGGTGATCGGCAGTTGCTTGGCAAAAACCGGAGTTCCGGCGACATGCGCCGTTCTGGTGGTTCCGCCGATGCCGACCCCGACCTTCTCAGCAGCGCCGACGAGCGCACGCACCTGAGAATCATCGAGTCTGGCGATCTCGACTGCGGTTCTTCGGGCACTATCCACACGTGCGGTCATCACCACACTCTAAACTCTCAGGCCTCGGTTCCGGCTGAGCATGCGGTTCGGCTGAGCATGCGGTCTCCGAGCGGGAATCCTGTCGGAGCGAACCGATGACACCTACCTATTGTCCCTTCGCACTTCGAGACCTATGGTGAGAGGATATGGACCATCCCACTCAGCCGGGCCGAAATGCAGGACGGGGTGAGTGGACGGACTTACACGAAGGAGTGTCATGGCAGTCTACTCAGCACCTGGTACCGACGGTTCTCTGATCACGTTCAAGTCGCGCTACGAGAACTACATCGGAGGGGAGTGGGTGCCACCGAAGAACGGCAACTACTTCGACAACATCACGCCCGTCACCGGACAGGCATTCACCGAGATCCCCAGCTCCACCGCCGAGGACATCGAAACCGCCCTCGATGCGGCGTGGGCCGCAGCGCCCACCTGGGGCAAGACATCGACGACCGAGCGCTCGAACATCCTCCTCAAGATCGCCGACCGCATCGAGGAGAACCTGGAGATGCTCGCGGTCGCAGAGACCTGGGACAACGGCAAGGGCATCCGCGAGCCACTTGCCGCCGACCTGCCACTGGCCGTCGACCATTACCGCTACTTCGCCTCGGCGATCCGAGCGCAGGAAGGTGGCCTGTCCCAGATCGACGACGACACGGTCGCCTACCACTTCCACGAACCGCTCGGCGTCGTCGGGCAGATCATTCCGTGGAACTTCCCCCTTCTCATGGCGACATGGAAGTTGGCACCGGCCCTGGCGGCCGGAAACTGCGTCGTCCTCAAGCCTGCTGAGCAGACTCCGGCCTCGATCCTCGTCCTGGCCGAACTCATCGGCGACCTGCTGCCTCCCGGAGTCCTCAACATCGTCAACGGCTTCGGCGTCGAGGCGGGCAAACCCCTGGCCTCGAACAAGAGGATCAAGAAGATCGCGTTCACCGGTGAGACGACAACCGGTCGCCTGATCATGCAGTACGCATCGCAGAACATCATCCCGGTCACCTTGGAGCTGGGCGGCAAATCACCGAACATCTTCTTCGAAGACGTCCTTGCCGCCGACGACAGCTACCGCGACAAGGCACTCGAAGGCTTTGCGATGTTCGCGCTCAACCAGGGCGAAGTCTGCACCTGCCCGTCCCGTGCCCTCGTCCAGGAATCGATCTTCGACGACTTCGTGGCGGCAGGCGTCGAACGCGTGCGAGCGGTCAAGCAGGGCAACCCGCTCGACACCGAAACGCAGGTCGGTGCCCAGGCTTCGAACGATCAGTACGAGAAGATCATGTCCTACCTGCAGATCGGCAAGGACGAGGGTGCCGAGGTGCTCATCGGCGGTGACAAGGCCGAACTCGAGGGAGACCTCGCCGGCGGTTTCTACGTCCAGCCGACGATCTTCAAGGGCTCGAACAATATGCGGATCTTCCAGGAGGAGATCTTCGGACCCGTCGTCGCACTGACCTCGTTCAGCGACTACGACGACGCCATCACAACCGCCAATGACACCCTCTACGGACTGGGCGCGGGCGTATGGGCGCGCACCGGCAACATCGCCTACCGCGCTGGTCGTGACATCCAGGCCGGCCGTGTGTGGGTGAACAACTTCCACGCCTATCCGGCGCATGCTGCGTTCGGTGGGTACAAGTCATCCGGTATCGGTCGAGAGAACCACAAGATGATGCTCGACCACTACCAGCAGACGAAGAACCTGCTGGTCAGCTACTCGGAGAACGCGCAAGGATTTTTCTGATGAGTGAATCAACACAGACAACAGCACTGGAATCGACGCCGACCATCGACGGTGAGGAGAAGTCACGCGTGGCCATGACACAGGCCGCCGTCGACCTCCTCGGCGACCTGGTCGCCAAGCACGGACAGCTGATGTTCCATCAGTCCGGTGGCTGCTGCGACGGATCGTCGCCGATGTGCTTCCCCGAAGGCGACTTCCTCACCTCGGACGCAGATGTCCTGCTCGGACATTTCGAGTTGCCGCTGCCGAACACGAGTGCCGAGGGAGAGACTTCGGGCATCGACTTCTGGATGTCGGTCGAACAGTTCGAATACTGGAAGCACACGCATCTCACAGTTGATGTGGTGCCCGGACGCGGCGGTGGCTTCAGCGTCGAGTCACCAACAGGCAACCGCTTCATCATCCGCTCAACCCTCATGGACGTCGGCTGAGGCCAGACGGTGCACCTGCCGCGTAGGGTGGCGCTACTTCGCGTCGAGGTGGCGCTTCGGGGCTGCCCGGACGTGGGCGCGTTCGCCCTGCTTGCCGACGAGGCTGAGGAACTCGACCGGCCCTGAACTGGTGGCTCCGAACCAGTGCGGAGTGCGGGTGTCGAACTCTGCGACTTCGCCGGGTTCGAGGATGAGATCGTGTTCGCCGAGGACGAGTCGGAGCCTGCCGTTGAGGACGAACGCCCAGTCATAACCCTCATGCGAGCGCAACTCGGGCTCTTCATCGTCACGCCCGACGGGAAGGATGAATTTGTAGGCCTGGATTCCCCCGGCCCGTCGAGTCAGGGGCAGGACAGTCCGACCGTCACGAGTAGGGATCGGGCGCAGATTGACGCGCGGATCCCCGGTCGGAGGTGCGTCGACGAGTTCGTCGAGCGTGGCCCCGAACGCCCGGGCCAGAGGCAGCAGCTGCTCGAGACTGGGGCGCCGATGACCGGCCTCGAGTCGCGACAAGGTGCTGATCGAGATGCCGGTCTCCTCGGAGAGATCGGTGAGAGTGATGTCGCGGCGCTGTCGCAGCTGCTTCAGACGTGGTCCAACAGCATCCAGTGTGCGGTCCATGAGTTCATCCATACCCAATAGTTTGCCATTCGGAAAAGTTGTTTGCAAAAATGCCTGGTCGTTGCCACCATCGAAATATCGGAGCGCCACAGCGGCGATCCTCGACTCGTTGGGAGAACGTGAGCATGTCAGGAAATATGAGCACGACAGAGAAGAACTCAATTCGAGATGTCGTGATCGTCGGAGCCGGTGCCGCCGGACTCAGCGCGGCACTGACCTTGACCCGCGCACGCCGGAGCGTGACCGTCATCGATGCAGGTCAACCGCGCAACGCACCCGCAGGCGGCGTGCACGGACTGCTGGGGCACGAGGGCATCAGTCCCCAGGAACTGTTGGCGCGGGCACGAGAAGAAGTACTGGGCTACGGTGGGGAACTCATCGACGATGAGGTCACCGACGTCAGCGGTGCTGAAGACGGATTCATGCTCACTCTGCGCAGTGGGAGTGCGATTCAGGGCCGGCGCCTGCTCGTAGCGACCGGACTGGTCGACGAACTGCCCGAGATCCCGGGCGTCCGCGAGCAGTGGGGGCATGGGGTGCTCCATTGCCCGTACTGCCATGGGTGGGAAGTCCGGGACAGGCGCATCGGAATTCTCGTCACCACCCCGATGGCGGTCCACAAGGCATTCCTGTTCCGGCAGTGGAGTTCTCAGGTGACGCTCTTCGCCGGAGACCACCAGCTCACCGAGGAGGAGCGGACCAAGCTGCAGGCACTCGACATTCCGGTGGTCGAAGGCGGCATGGACAGCCTCGAGATCACCGACGACACACTCACGGGTGTGCGATTGGACGATGGGCGGGTCGTGGCCGTGGATGCGGCAGTCGTTGCCACACCGATGGTCGCGCGTGCCGAACTGTTTGCCGGCATCGGGCTCGAGCCCACCGCTCATCCGGCAGGAGCATTCATCGAAACCGAATCCTTCGGACAGACCGCTGTCCCCGGCGTGTGGGTTGCCGGCAATGCCACCGACATCGGAGCTCAGGTCAGCGGAGCGGCCGCCGCCGGGGCGCTCGCCGCCCAGCACATCAACACCGATCTCATCTTCAAAGACCTCGACCGGGCAGTGGCAGAACTGACCGACGACCAGGTAGGGAGGGCCAGCTGATGACTCACTCATTCGATAAAAGCTACTGGGATCAGACCTGGGACGGCGAACGAGCCCCCATGATGAGCTCAGGTGATCCGAACCCCCACCTGGTCCACGAGATCGGTGAGCTCGAGCCCGGAACAGCACTCGATGCCGGCTGCGGTGCCGGGGCGGAAGCGATCTGGTTGGCAAGCAACGGCTGGAACGTCACCGGTGCAGACGTGGCAGAGGCTGCGTTGGAGTATGCAGAGGGCCGGGCCGCCGCTGCCGAGCTGGCCGAGCAGATCGAATGGATCCAGGCTGATCTCTCCGTGTGGCAACCGGAAACGGACTACGACCTGGTCACCACCCACTACGCCCACCCAGCTATGCCGCAGCTGGACTTCTACGACCGCATCGCATCCTGGGTGGCACCCGGCGGAACGCTGCTCATCGTCGGCCACCTCCACCACGGCCACGGCAATCTCAACGGCCACGGCAATTCCAGCAGCCACAGCCCCACCGGCGAAAGCGGACATGGCCACTCCCAGCCACCGGCAGAGGCCTCAGCCACCGCGGACTCCATCACGAACCGACTCGATCCAGCGGTCTGGACCGTCGTCACCGCCGAAGAGTCTCAGCGAACGATGGTCGGACCTGGAGGCCGCGCAACCACCATCGACGACGTCGTGGTGAGGGCAAGTCGTAACCGCTGAGCCGCGACGGAATGCGAAAAACTGCAGTCGCGTCGAGAAACGTGTGTGCACACCCGCAACTCGACACGCCTCCCGTTATTCGCTGGCCGCTAGTGAGGAGCCAGCACCTCGGGTTCGCCGAGGGAGAGCATGAGGCGGTTGGCCCAGTTGAAGAAGGCCGCGCAGCCCAGGACGTCAATGATGTCCCCATCGGCAAGGCCGGCCTCGCGCAGTGCGTTCACGTGTGCCGGGCCGAACGCCTGCGGGGTGAGCGTGAGTGCCGCTGAGGCATCGATGACGGCATCCCAGACTGGATCGCCGAGGCTCGACGGCGCCGCGATGCCCGTGTCGAGCAGCGTCTGCACGAGGTTCCGGCGACCCGACTCCTCGGTGGCCCGGTCCGAGTGGATCGAGGCGCAGAACAGGCACCCGTTGAGCCGTGAGGCCACGGTCGCTGCGAGTTCGCGTTCGGCCCGGCCGAGCCCGTCGGTGGTGTTGAAGAAGATGTCGAGGTCGGTCAGCGTCCGTGCCCGCAGAGCAGCAGGATCTCTGGCCAGCAGCCGGAAGTAGGGGTTCTTCGCCCGCCCCGCCTCGATCAGTGCCTCGCGCTGGACATCGGTCAGGTCCGCCTCGGCGACGGGGGCGATCCACGGCACCCACCCCAGCCCGGACTGCTGGAAGTGTTCCGGCCGCTTGAGTTCCGGGTAGGAGCTGACGCGCTCGCCCACCCGGGCCAGCGCCTGACTGCCCTTCGATGAGGCAGCAGATTCCCTCGCCGAGGTGGCTCCACCGTCATCGTCGGGCGATTCCGGTGCATCTTCGGAGGCCGGAGTCTCGGCTGCGGCGGGGGCATGCACCAGCGCGGTCAGCCCGGTGCTGATGCGGATCTGGAAATTGAGGAATGACACGAGCTGCGCGAGCGTGACGATCCGATCCTCGTCCCAGCCCGCGTCGAGCAGCAGCGCCATGTGCTCGGGACGCGAATCTCGCGGATGCAGGACCAGCTGGTGGGTGAATTCCAGTCCGGCGGCCAACTGCGGTCCGAGGACCTCTATGGACTTCTCACCCACGCTCAGCCACGGCCCGGGAACGTTCTCGGCCGCCAGTGCAGGCGATTCGAAGGTTCCGTAGGGACCGCGGACGTCCGAGCTGGAGTCGAGTCCGAGCAGTGATTCGTCGAGGAGTTCGGCGATCACCCAGGACGCGACTTCGTCCTCGTCGCGGAGGAGGTCGCGGTAGAACTCCTCGGCGACGGGTGCGCCCAGCAGCCCGGCGGTGAATGCGGCGACGGCGTAGCGGTCCCGGTGGGTGAACTCGCCGGTCTCTTCAGGTTCGAGCAGGGCTTCGAAGCTGAGCTGGGCGTTTTCCTTGGCCTGTGCACGATGGTCGCGCAGTTCGTCGAGTGGATCCTGCGCGGCGATTCCCGCGAGCGTGTTGATGATGTCGGTCATGTCAGGCCGCCCGTTCGGTTGTCAGTGTCAGCCCCAGTGCCGGTGCCACCTCGGTAGCGAGGAGCTCGATGGAGGCCAGCGTCGTCTCATTCGTCGCAGGCACCGAGTGTACCTGGAAGCTGACGTCCGTGGCCCTCGACAGGACTCGGTCCGCTGCGAGGCGTTCGACGACCTGTTCGGGGGTGCCGAGGAACGTATCGGTGGCGATGAGCAGCTCGTCAAGGCTCAGCCCTGAGGTGTCATAGCCGACGAGGCGGTCGGCCTCGGACCGCAGCGCCGGCTCCGTCAGCGCACGGAGTTCGGGCAGCGATGCGGCATCGGCGACGACGGCCGTTCGGGAGGCGAGGATGCGCGGTTCGACTCCGTCCGGAAGCTGCGAGAGGTAGGTGTCGATGACCGGCAGCTGCACCTCGTCCAGCGATGCCCCGGGACTGTCCTGGGGACGAGGTTGGGTGCGTGAGAGCATGAGGCCATCTCCTGCTGCCCCGGCGGCTGCGGAACCGCCGGAGGAGAACGTCGCCTGCCAGAGGCGTTCGGAGAGGTGAGTCGCTTCGGGGTAGAGAGCATGCCCGGTCTCCAAGGACTGACCGGCCAGCAGGGTCTTGAGCGCGGCGAGGTTCTCGGCGAAGACCTCACGGCGGGCGTCGAAGTTGGTGCCGAAGGCCGGGAAGGACTTCGGGTTTCCGCCCGAGCCGAGCCCGATCTCCAGGCGTCCGCCGGAGAGCACATCGGTGACCGCCGCGTCTTCGGCCACGCGCACGCCGTTCTCCATGGGCAGGGTGATGATCGCCGTACCCAGCCGGATCCGCGAGGTCTGGGCCGCCGCATGGGCGAGGAACACGAGTGGAGAGGGCAGTCCGCCCTCGGCCGCTGCGAAGTGGTGCTGGGCCACCCAGGCGGAGTCGAATCCGTGGGTCTCGGCCGCCTGGATCTGTTCGATCGCGAACCGGTAGCGCTGCTCGGCCGGGGCGTTCTCGAGCAGGCGGGTGAAGAATCCGAGCCGGGGTCCGGCGGAGCTGTTCGTCATCGTGTGGGTCTCATCTTTCTGCTGCTGCGAGCAATGTCGGATTCTCGGAGGCGATGTCCCCGTCGCCGTGGAGCATCACGGGGCGGGGGATCGCGTCGAGGAGGGTGCGTGTGTAGTGGGTCTGCGGGCGAGCGAAGAGATCCTCCGTCGGTCCGTTCTCCATCAGGCGTCCTTGCGACATCACCGACACAGTATCAGCGATCTGTCGCACGACGGCGAGATCGTGGGAGATGAAGACATATGTCAGTTCCAGCTCCGATTGGAGATCGTCGAGGAGGGTCAGTATCTGGGCCTGCACGGTAACGTCGAGGGCTGAGACCGCCTCATCGAAGACGACGAGTTCGGGTCCGGCGATGAGGGCCCGGGCGATCGCCACTCGCTGCAGCTGACCGCCCGAGAGCTCGGCCGGGCGCCGGTCGCCGAACTCTGCCGGCAGAGCCACCCGGTCCAGGGCCTCGGCGACGAGATCGGGACGCGCTGCACGGGTCCCGATGCGGAAATTGCGCAGGGGTTCGGCCAATATCTGGCGGATGGAATGCTTCGGATCGAGCGCTGAATACGGGTTCTGATGCACGAGCTGGACCCTGCGGCGGAAGTCGCGCAGGCGGGCCCGCGCCGTGCGGCCGCGAGCCGGAACCGCACGGCCGCGCGCAGAGACGGCTGTGTCGAAATCGCCGACGCGTATCCGACCGGACTGCGGGGTGAGGAACCCCGTCAGGGCCTTGCCCGTCGTCGTCTTCCCTGACCCGGATTCGCCCACGATGCCGTGAGTGGTTCCGCGTTCGACGTGCAGCGATACGTCCTCGATTCCGATGATCTGATCATCGTTGCGGGCGTAGACCTGGGTCAGGGACTCGACCGAGACGAAGGGAGCATCTACCTCGGCGAGGCCAGCGGGGACCGTGGAACGGCGGTGGGTCTTCGTCTTCAGCGCCGGGGCATCGGCGAGCAGCCGCGAAGCGTAGTCGGTGGCGGGGCGAGAGAAGATCCGAGCTGCCGGACCGGCCTCGACGACCTTCCCGGATTGCATGACGACGACCTCATCGGCACGTTCACCGGCGACGGCCAGGTCGTGGGTGATGAAGAGGACGCCCATCCCGGTCTCGTCCCGCAGCCCATCGAGGAGATCGAGGACCTGCTTCTGCACGGTCACATCAAGTGCTGAGGTCGGCTCATCGGCGATGAGCAGACGCGGGCGCAGCGCGATGGCCGAGGCGATGAGCACCCGTTGACGCATTCCACCGGAGAGCTCATGCGGGAACTGGTCGGCACGCATCTGCGGACGATCGATGCCGACCTTGGCCAGCAGATCGATGACCTGGGCGCGGGCGGACTTGCGATCGGCGCGTCTGTGGATCCGCAGCGCCTCGGCGACGGATTTCCCGATGGTCTGCAGAGGGTTGAGCGAGCTGCCGGGGTCCTGGGGGACATAGCCGATCTGACTGCCGCGGATCCCATGCCAGGCGCCGGCTTGCAGCGAACCCAGATCGATGTCGCCGAGGTGGATGTGCCCAGCCGTGATCTGCGCGGACTCCGGGAGGAGACCGATGGCCGCATTCGCGGTCGTGGACTTGCCGGACCCGGATTCGCCGACGACTGCGGTCATCGATCCGTCACGCACCGTGAAGGTCACACCGTCGACGGCTGGGGCCGATGACTGGGAGTAGGCGACGCTGAGATCTTCCACGGACAGCAGTGGTGCGGACTCGGTCATGATGTCGCCTTTCGCAGTGTGTTGCCGATCTGGTGGGTGGCCAGGACGATGGCCATGACGACGAAGCCCGGAAAGACGGTCAGCCACCAGGCGGTGGCCACGAAGTTGCGGCCCTCGGCGATGATGAGACCCCATTCGGGAGTCGGCGGGGGAGTGCCGTAGCCCAGGAAGCCCAGAGTCGAGATCTGGAGGATCGCGGACCCGATCTGCAGCACGGACAGGGACAGAACCGGAGACGTCGAGTTGGGCAGGATGTGGCGGAAGAGGACGGAGAAGAACGTGCCGCCGGATCCGTAGGCGGCCGCCACGAAGTCACTGGTGTTGATGCGCACCGCCTCTGACCTCGACAGGCGTGCGAACTGGGCGATGGCAGTGACGCCGACCGCGATGGCCGCGTTGATGGTGCCGAAGCCCAAGACGACGACGATCGAGAGGCTGAGCAGGATCGCGGGGATCGAGAGCAGCACGTCGATGAAACGCATGAGCACGTCATCGACCCAGCCGCGTCGAGTGCCGGCGATGAGCCCGATGGCCGTGCCCACGATCAGCCCGACACCCACGGCCACGAGCGCGGCGAGCAATGACTGAGAAGCTCCGTAGACGACGCGGGTGAAGGCATCACGCCCGGTCTGGTCGGTGCCGAACCAATGGTCGAGGCTCGGCGCCGACAGCGCCGCAGTGGTGCCGCCGTCGTTCGGGTCATGGTGGGTGAACAGCCCCGGGAAGAGCGCCCACGCAACGGCGATGAGCAGGACGAGGGCGGAGACGACGGTGGCGGGGCCGATGCTCGCGCGGGTGCGGCTGCGTCGCTTCGCCGCCGGGCGCGGTGCGCCGGTGCCCGAGGTGCGGGCGAAGGAGTTGATGAGGCTCATGAGTGAGTGTCCTTCTCGTCCCAGTCGAGGTCGACCCCGACGCTGGCGGCGGTCGTCGACAGCGCCCGGCGGGTGGGTTCGTCGGCAGGCTTCTTCCCGGCCGAGGTGGCCCCGGGCCGAGTGCGCAGGCGCACATCGATGACGGGGTAGAGGAGGTCGACGACGAGGTTGATGGTCACATAGGCCAGAGTCGCGATGACGACGACGGCCAGGAGGATCGGGTTGTCGCGGTGGGTCACGGCCTGGGCGGTGATCTGGCCGATGCCGTTGCGCCCGAACACGGTCTCGGTGACCACGGCACCGGCGACCAGTTCACCGAAGACCAGGCCGATGATCGTCAGGCCCGGCAGGACGGCGTTGCGGGCGACGGCGTGGACGAGAATCCACAGTTCACTCGCCCCCTTCGCCGACGTGACCTTGACGAACCCGGAGGCCCTGACGTCGGTGATCGAGCGGATGAGGACCTGCGCGATCGGGGCCGAGAGCGGCACCGCCACGGTCAGGGTCGGGAGGACGAGCGCCTCGGCGGGGCCGGGGGAGACGACGGAGACGAACCCGAGCTGGAAGGAGAAGAACTGGATGAGCAGGATCCCCAACCAGAAGACGGGAATCGAGATGAAGAGGCTGGGCACCGAGTCGAGGAGCTTGCGCAGCCAGCGATAAGGCCCGTAGGTTGCCAGCACCGCGATGAGGACGGCCAGGACCAGGGCGGAGACGAAGCCGGACAGGGCGAGCACCGCGGTGGAGGGCAGCGCAGCGGCGATGATCGTCGACACCGCAGCACCGGTCTGGACGGAGAAGCCGAAGTCGCCGGTGAGGAATCCGCCGAGGCTGAGGAAGTAGCGGCTGATCCAGGACTCATCGGCTCCGGTCTCGGCTCTGATCTGCGCGATCTGGTCGGCGGAGAGTCCCAGTGCCGGGTCGGCGAACCTGGCGGTGACGCCGTCGCCGGGGATGAGGCTGAGCAGAATGAACGCCGCGGTGAAGGCCAGGAGCAGAACGAGAATCGCCTGGCCGAGGCGGAGGAAGAGGTAGCGGATGTCGAGGATCATTGTCCACCTGCCAACCATGTGCTGTAGAAGTCGGGTCGGCCCACCGGTTCGGTCGCGAACCCGTGGACGCGGCGGCGGAAGGAGAAGACCTGTGGTTCCTCGAAGAACGGCAGCACATAGGCGTTCTCGACGAGGTAGTCCTGGACCTTCTCGGCGGCCGTCTGCCGCTTCGCGGTGACAGGTTCCGAGGCGAGTTCGTCCAGCAGCCGGTCGATCTCGGGGTCGATGCTCTCATCGGCGGCGTCATCGCGGCCCTTGCCGTTGAGGAAGACATCGCGGTTGACCGAGGAGTAGTTCGAGCGCAGATTGTCGAAGTCGGCGCGGGCGACCATCGAATGGTAGATCTGGACCGTGTCGAGATCGAGGGCATCGAGCGTCTGCTTGGACTGGTCACCGGGGTTGATGGACAGGCGCACGCCGACGTGGCGCAGCTGCTGCTGGATGAGCGTCTGCACCTCATTCGAGCGTGGCTGCGGCAAGGCGATATTGACCGACAGCGCCAGGACCTGACCGTCCTTGGTGCGGAACCCAGCGGCGTTGCGTTCGGACCAGCCCGCCTCGTCGAGGAGGCGGTTCGCCTCCTCGGGGTCGTGGTCCCAGGACCCCGACTGGTCCTTGTAGCCCATGGCGCCCTTGGCCAGCAGACCGGTGGCCAGCGGGTAGTTGGGGGTGAAGAGCTTGTCGACGATCTCCTGCCGGTCAACGGCGGCGATGATGGCCTGCCTGACCGTGAGGTCGGCCAGCAGTTCGTGCCGGAAGCGGAAGTTGATGCTGTTGTTGATGCCGTTCGTGGCCTTGGCGTAGAGGCGCAGTCCCTGCTCGCTCACCCGCGCCTCGTCGGGGGCTTCGACGTCGCGGACGCCGTCGGCCTGCCCGGAGAGTACGGCTCCGATGCGCACCGAGTACTCGTTGTTGGCCAGATAGTCGATGCCGTCGAGGTGGGGCCTGCCCTGGTGCTCCAAGTGCGGTGGCGCCCAGTCGTAATCTTCACGGACGCGCACCGACAGCTTCGTCCCGATGGTTTCCTCGGTGATGTGGAAGGGACCGCAGGTGTGGATCCCGGTGGCGCCGCCGGGTCCGAAGCCCTCGGCGTCGAGGGCCAGGGTCGAATCGGCGAGCAGGCCCGCGTTCATCGTCGACGTCGCCTGGGCGAAGCCGGGGGAGGGTGCGCTGAAGTGGAAGCGGACCCGATGATCGTCGAGGACCTCGCTGCGATCGTAGTTCGAGATCTGCTCGGAGACCGGAAGTGTGCGCGCCTCGTCGCCTCGTCCGAAGAGGTCGAAGTTCGCCGCCACGTTCTCCGCCGTCAGGGGAGAGCCGTCGGAGTAGGTCACGCCGTCGCGGATCGTGAACGTGTACTGCGTGGCGTTCTCATTGATCTCGGGCAGCGTCGTGGCCAGCCAGGGGTGGAGTTCGAGGGTCTCCGGGTCCTGCCACAGCAGACGAGCGGAGATGTTGTTCATGATGCCGCCATTGGGATAGAACCCGACCGAGGGCGGGTAGAGCAGCGTCCACGTCTGGGGCTCGAAGTACGTGAGCACCCCGCCCTGCACGGGGTCGCCGCCCTCGGGCAGCGGCTCGGTGTCCGAGGGCGTGCACGCGCTGAGTGTGATGATGGTGCCCAGTCCCAGCCCGAGGCTGAGGAAATTGCGTCGGCCGTAGGAACGCCTGGGGCTCGCCGAGGTGGAGGGACGGAGGTCCGTCATGGAATGTGGTCCTTTGTGCAGATGAAACCGAGGTCGGGGGAGGATCAGTTGCTCAATCAGTCGTTGATATAGCTCAACAATCAGTGCTCGTGAGCCTCTTGAGATCGATGTGGATCCGGCGCCACAGCATTCGCGCCTCCGGTTGTGTCTGCATGCTTTGAGTTAAACGCATCGGCACACTGACAGTCAATCCGATCGCTTAACATTGAGTCATGTTGCTGCCTCCAGATTTCGATCATCTTGTCATTGCCGTGCCTCATCTCGCTGAAAGTGTTGAGCAATGTCACAAACT
>NZ_JAKDJU010000076.1 GCF_030453725.1 Brevibacterium picturae | reverse complement strand
CCTGATCGCAAACCTCAGGAAGAGTTCCTCGTCATCGATGTCGACGGCGACCAGCAGTCCGTCGTCGACGCCGCCGTCTCCGGGCAGTCCGTCGTCGTCGACACCCCACCCGGGACCGGTGCCACTCAGGTGGCGGTCGCCGTCGCCACAACACTGGCTCACACAGGCAAGAGCGTTCTGTTCCTGGCCCAGACTGCCGATGCACTCGACGATTTCTCTTCCCGCCTCGGCGAGGTCGGACTCTCCGAATTCGCAGTGGACACCCGCCAGGGCTCCGGTGCGATCAAGAATCAGCTCGTCGGCCTCATCGGATCCGCTGAGAAGGCTGAGCGTCCGGACCTCTCCGGACTGCTCAACGAACTCAACGAACAGCGCGCAACACTGAGTGAACACGTCTCCTCACTGCACCGTCGGCGTGAGCCCTGGGACGTGTCCGTCTACGAAACGATGCAGCACCTGGCGGAACTGACCTCCGGTGACGATTCTCCTCAGACCCCGGTCCGATTCGGCGAAGATCTCCTGGGGGCCAGCGACGACCGTCGGAACGCCCTGCGCGGAAAGCTCAGTGAGCTGGCATCATTGGGCGCCTTCACACTCGACGTCGAGGACACCGTCTGGTTCGGCGCGGATCTCAAATCAGTCGAAGAGGCCGAAGCCGCGCGAACCGTCGCCGAGCGACTCGGCCGGACCATCCCCGACTTGGTCAAGGCCGTCGAACCAGTCCTGTCCAAAGCCAAACTGAACCCACGCCGCAACCTCAAAGACTGGTCGCGCGCGATCAAGGTGCTGTTGCGGGTGCGCACAACGCTCGACAGCTTCGCGCCTGACATCTACGATCACCGACTCGACGATCTCATCGCCGCGACCGGAACCGCAGAGTACCGTTCCGAGGTCGGCGTAGAGATGGGCATGCTTGCGCGTAAGCGCCAGAAGAAGGCCGCGAACGAGTTCCTGCGCCCCGGTGCCACGGTCACAGACCTGCATTCGGCACTTGTCGATGTCCGTTCCCAGCGCATTGTCCTCCAGGACCTCGCCGGTCATGACGGTCGTCCGCAGATACCTCGCGGCGTCCTCGACGCCGATGAGATCCTGCAGGACGTTGAGGCCGACGTTGCCAAGATCGCACCGATTCTCGAGACCACGCCCGATGGCGGCGACCTGAGTGCAATGCTCATCGAAGAGCTGCAGGCACGAACCGAAGCCATGGGCCGCGACTCAGAGCATCTCGCCGAACTGCCGAAGCGCTCCAGAATACAGCGCGAACTGGCTGACGAGGGCCTGTCCGATCTGCTGACCGACCTGCGCCGCCGCAAAGTCGACACCACCCTCGTCGGACCGGAGTTCGACCTGGCCTACTGGGCGTCAGTGCTGCAGCGGATGGCCAGTGAGGATCCCCAGGTGGGCCGCCACGACGGTGCCGGCCTGCACCAAGTGGCCGAAGGCTTCCGCGAGAACGACCGCGCTTTCGTCGCAGCAGGTGCAAGCCGACTGCGGTACAACCATGCGCAGGCGTGGAAACGGGGAATCGACAACGACCCGATCTCCGCCGGAGTCATCAAACAGGAGCTGCTCTCCCCGCACACCTCCGTGCAGACCATGTCGACCCGGGCTCCCGAGCTGCTGACGACACTGGCGCCGGTCTGGATGGCCAGCCCGTACACCGTGCCCGAGCTCTTCTCCGCTCTGCCGCTCTTCGACGCCGTGGTCATCGCCGATGCCGGCCGACTGTCGGTCGCCGACGTCGTCCCCGGAATCACCCGGGCCCGGCAGATCATCTCCCTGGGCGATTCCAGGCTGCTGGGACCACGCCCCTTCTCGATCGCAGTCGATCGCCGGGGCATGGACGATGGGGATCATCCGAGTTCAGTGCAGGAGCGCCTCGGCGAATTCCTGCCCAGAATGGAGCTGTCGAACTCCTATCGTCAGTCGCCGGTCGGACTCATCGATCTGGCGAACCGGCACTTCTACGATTCGACGATCACGACGATGCCGACGGCGCACACGGGCGAGGGCACCGGTCTCGAGTTCTCCTTCGTCGCAGACGGTCGGGGCCCGACGGACATCGGCACCGGACGTGTCGAAAGCCCCGACGCCGAGGTCAAACGTGTCGTCGAACTCGTCCTCAAACACGCCCGGAACCGGTCGCGCGAGTCACTGGCCGTCGTTGCGCTCACTTCGCATCACGCTCAGCGCGTGGCCACAGCGATCTCGCGGGCAATGAAGGATCTGCCCTATGTTGCGGCATTCTTCAGCGATTCGAGCAAGGAACCTTTTGTGGTGACCGACGCCGAACGGGTCCAGGGAATGTCCCGCGACGCGGTGATCTTCACTTTGGGCTACGGGCGCACCGTCCATGGGCGAGTCATCCACGACTTCGGCGCGCTGTCGGGTCCTGACGGGGAGCGGATCCTCGCAGCGACGATGACTCGGGCGCGCAAGCGTCTGACCTTGGTCTCGAGCATCGAATCCGATGACTTCGACACGAATAGGCTGGCCGGGGGAGCGGCTCTGCTCCCGCGGCTGCTCGATGAGGTCGCCGCCGGTGGCGTCAGGCAGCCGGGCCCTCACGGCGAGATCTACGATCCGCTCTTCAACGACATCGCCGATCGTCTGCTGCAGCTGGGTGTGGTCGCTCACGAACATTACAACGGCATCGATCTGGCCGTGGCGAACTCGACCGAGGATGAACACGGAATGATCATCGCTGTCGCCGGCGACGGACCCGAATACGCGTCGGTCCGCAGTCTGCGTCAGCGCGAGCGCGTCGTGCCCGAACAGTTGGCTCGTCGCGGGTGGAAATTCATGCGCGTGTGGTCCACCGATGCCTTCGTCGATCCGCAGACGGAGACTGAGAAGATCTTCGATGCGTGGAAGTCGACAGTCGAGAAGATGAGCCCGCAGGCGGTCCTCAATGCCGCCCGTGCCGCCTCGGTCGTCGTCGGCCGCACCGGCAGCAGGCCCAAACTGGTGCCCGGTCTGCCCATGCACAAGTACTCGGACTCGGGGCTTGACGCAATGATCGACTGGGTCCAGTCCGATGCCGTCGTCCGCGGCGATGGCGAGATCAAGGATCTGCTGCGCACTGCGCTGGCGCAGAAGGGCAACTCCGGTCGCGGAGATTCTCAGCTGCAGGCGGCCGTTGACCGTTACCGTCAACGGCATGCACGGGCCAAGCGAGTCACCGGCGCCGAGGTGGTGGTTCCCGAATCGGATCAGCACAGTCCCATGGAGGACGAGGTCGTTCCCACGTTCGACACCGGAAAGATCCGGGCCGACGAGCTTCGTCAGGCAGGCCTGATCGAGACCGCGAGCAACGAGCAGGTGACGAGCCCGGACGAGCAGGTGACGAGCCCGGACGGGGAAGTCACTAGCTCCGACGAGGAAGATGCGCCCGGTGGTGCGGGGAACGCGCGCGGTGGTACGGAGGAGGCCTTCGACCCTACAGCTGGAGTGCAGGAGACGGCGGGCGATGCAGTCGAGTCATCTGCCGGCCGGCGGGGCGCGGATAAGGATCGCCCAAGTGCCGCTGATATCGAGCCGCGCACGGATGAGTCCTCACGAGATGAGTGACGAGGACCCCGAATCACATTCCCCTGAGGACGACGGCGCACAGAACGCAGAGCCTGCCGATCACACCGCTGACCATGCGGCTGATGACGAGCAGGAGACAGTGCAGCAGAAGAAGGCGCGACTGGAGGCGGTCCTCCGCAGATACCGGGCCACACTGCGCAATGAGGCTGAGACCGGCAATGAAGGTTTCAGTGCTGACTATTACAGATCGCAGAAGCCCCCGCATTGGTGACGAGCGGTCACCAGCGACCGGCGAACACCGCTGACCAGAAACCAGCGACCGGATACCAGGGCATGAGAATGACGAAGGCCCGATTCCCCATCAGGGAACCGGGCCTTCGTCAGGTGCGCCTCAATCAGTGGCGCGGGGGATCGGTCGATTCGGTATCGTCGAACGGACCGGCCGTGCTGGCTGGCCCCTCGGCGGGACCACCGACGGTGGTAGCTGCCTGAGTCCGGAGGATCTCGCGGATATCACCGAGCAGGTCTTCGGTGGTCGGAGGAACTTCTTCCTCAGGAGCGCCGCGCTTGCGCAGTTCGTTGAGCTTGTTCATCGGGACGATGATGATGAAGTAGACGATGGCAGCGACGATCAGGAAGTTGATCGCTGCAGTGATCACAGCGCCGAAGTCAATGGTCGTCTCCGGGACGCCTTCCTTGATGGGGAAGGACAGAGCAGGTCCTTCCGCACCACCGACGGCAGCGATCAGAGGGTTGATGATCTTGTCGGAGAATGCCGTCACGATCGCAGTGAAGGCGCCGCCGATGATCACTGCCGTTGCGAGTTCGACGACATTCCCTTGGAGAATGAAGTCTCTGAAACCTTTAAGCATTAGAGACACCCTTTCGGCGTATATGTAAACAATAATGCGGTGATCAACGTTTCTATGACGATTACATGATACACACTGGTAAATCGACAGCGCCCAGAAGACATGCGATTCTTATCACTGGAAAGATTTGCTAGCTAATCGCACGAAGGTGCGGTGAGGTCGGCCGGTTGTCATTTCCAAGTCAGCGGTGACTCACTGCGGGAGGATCGCGAAGCTGATCGGCATTCCCGCGAATTCCGCGATCCGCTCAGCATCATCCGAGGACAGAATCACTGAAACAAGCTGCCCTGATTGCGATGTAATGCCCTCGGGCTTGTCGACCAGTCGGGCTATTGTGACTTCCTTGACGACGACTTCAGAGCCCCCATCGGGCAGCGAGCTGAATAGACGAATTCGCTGTCCAGGCTGCAGCAGTGCCGCCGAAGCGTTATCGGCCAAACGCACGGGCATGAGGAGATCCGTGTTGCCCTCCGGCAGCGCTTGCTGGTCGAGGACGGCCGACTGAGTCAATGGCGAACCCTTGGACAGTCCGGCCGATGTGCGCTTGTGTTCGGCGTCCGACACCGCGGTGAAGACCTTGTCAGGGACGAGCTGTGTCGGGAATTCGACGACTGTCAGATCCTGAGTTCGGAGCTCAGACCCCGGCGGCAGATTCCTGTTGGCGACGACGACGGACGTTCCGCCCTGATCGGGAGTGAGGATCCAGACGACGATCGCGCATGCGCACGCGAAGCAGACAGCTGCGGCGATTCGCTGCGGTTTGATCCGTGAGGACTTCGACCACGTCGACATTCTGGCTTTGATGCGGCGCATGATTCCCATGCCCTGAGCCTGGTTGTGTCCAGGGGCTCAGATCAAGGGAACAGAAAGTGCTTGTGGGCGACGGTCGTGTGTGCACAGGTCAAACGCACATGAGTGGTCGGTCAGTCCACAGCGAAAGCACGCGCGAGTCCATGACCTGGAAAGTGCTTGCGAGTCAGTTGGCGGATGTGCTAGTGGCTGCGGGGGCGCTTGTGGCCGGCGAGTCGGACGTCGACGGGGACGACTCCGATGAGCTCGACGATTCCTTCGACGCCCCGGACGCGTTCGACGAGTCGTGCGAAGAGTTCGCGGAAGAGGAGGACACTGTGCTCGCATTGCTCGCGCGTGAGTCAGTGGCGTAGAAACCGGAACCTTTGAAGCTGATCCCCACTGTACCGAAGACCTTCTTCAAGCGTCCCTGGCACTCTGGGCAGATCGTGAGCGAATCATCGCTGAAGTCCTGGTGGATATCAAAAGCGTGGCCACAGCTCTTGCAGGCGTAGGAGTAAACGGGCATTCGAGACCTTTCTTCGACGAGAAGATTATAGTCCACTGCGCGCCCCGCGAGTAACGCAGGGGGTGAGGGGCCCACACAAGCGCGGCCCTGTCCACAGGCCCGGACGCCTGAGTGGGTTTCTACGGCACCTAATCGAAGGTGTGAACACCGCGGTCGGTCACGGCCCGTCTGATCTGCAGGTCCCAGGGTTCAACGGTGAGTCCGGGGAGGTTGAGTTCCGTCGCGAAGCAGACACCGTAGACCTGTCTGTTGACACGGTTGCGGGGAACATCGACGTGGTGGTCACCGTCATCACCGTCCATGTCTTCACGCGCTGCCAAGGGCACCTTGCCCTGCGGGCCGAACGTGCGGTCGTAGAAACCGCCGCCGTTGCCCAAGCGAGCACCACCGGCCCCGAATCCGAGGGCAGGCACGAACACAAGGTCAGGGGCCACCTCGGCGGATAGGAGATCGGACGCGGTCAGCGATGGCGACGGTTCTCGGATTCCCCACCTCCCGCGAGGTTCGAGGGTGGACATGGACCCGGCGACGGCACCGAACATGAGGGCATGGCCGACGGCAGTGACCACGGGAAGGTAGACGATTCCGCCGCGGGCGAGGAACCGGTCGATGACAGGATCCAGGGAGGGTTCGCCGGCCAAGGCGGCGTAGGCCAGCATCGAACAGCCGGTCAGATCCGGGTTCGGCGATACGCTCTCGACCACTTGCCAGGCAGCCTCGGCAAGCGAGGACTCAGCCTCGGCAAGCGAGGACTCAGCCTCGGCAATCGTGGTTTCGGACTTCGCAGACACCGAATCTGCGACCGCTGCAGCCCGAGCCGCGCGGTCTGTACGTATGAGTGCACGCAATTGCGCCTTCGAAGTTTCTGGATCCACGCTCATAAGCCTAATCCGAGGCGCCCCAATTGGTTAAGATGAGCGGCATGAGTGATGAATCGCAGCGCACTGTGCGCAAGGCCGTGATCCCCGTGGCCGGTCTGGGTACCCGCTTCCTCCCCGCCACCAAGGCGACGCCCAAGGAGATGCTGCCCGTCGTCGACAAGCCAGCCATCCAATACGTCGTGGAAGAGGCAGCCGATGCCGGTCTGCAGGACCTCCTCATGATCACGGGTCGCAATAAGCGCCCCCTGGAGGACCACTTCGACCGCGTCGACGGTCTCGAGGCCGCGTTGGCGAAGAAGGGCGATGACAAGAAACTCGCCGCCGTTCGTCACGCATCCGAACTCGCCGACATCCACTATGTCCGCCAGGGCGACCCGAAGGGCCTGGGTCACGCCGTGCTCAAGGGCCGCCAACACGTGGGCGAGGAACCCTTCGCAGTCCTGCTCGGTGACGACCTCATCGACGAACGCAGCCCGATCCTGCCGAAGATGATCGAAGTCGCCGAGCAGACCGGCGGCAGCGTCGTCGCGCTGATGGAAGTTCCTCCCGAAGCGATCCACCTCTACGGCTGCGCCGCCGTCGAAGCCACTTCCGATGATGAGGTCGTCAAGGTCACCGGCCTGGTCGAGAAGCCGGAACAGGGAGAGGCCCCGTCGAACTTCGCGATCATCGGTCGCTACGTTCTCGCGCCGGAGATCTTCGACGTCCTCGAGACCACCGAACCGGGTCGCGGCAACGAAATTCAGCTCACCGACGCGCTCCAGGCACTCACCGACGAGGACGGCGGCAACGGGGTCTACGGGGTCGTCTTCAAAGGCGCTCGCTACGACACGGGCGACAAGCTCGATTACCTCAAGGCCGTCGTGCAGATCGCCAGTGCCCGAGAGGATCTCGGAGCTGACCTCAACAGCTGGCTCAAGGAATACGTCGCAACGCTTCCCTGATAGTCGTTGGCATCACCGCACCAGTGGGCAATCCCGCACCAGTGGACATCACCGATGAGCATCCGAGAGCGGAGGCAGCCGTTTGTGGCCAGTCATCCTGACTGATCAGCAGTCCGACATCGTGTTGCGTCCGCTGCACAGGCGCGACGAGAGCCAGTGGCGAGAAGTCCGCAGGCACAACCGTGATTGGCTGCGTCCCTGGGATGCGACGCTGCCGATCCCCGGCCAGCAGCTTCCCGGGTTTCGAACCATGGTCCGCATGTACGACAAGCAGGCCAAACGTGGGCAGTCGGTGCCGCTGGCGATCGAGGTCGGCGGTCGTTTCCGCGGCCAACTCACCGTTTCGAGCATCAGCTGGGGGTCCATCCTCAGCGGACAGATCGGCTACTGGATCGATTCGCGAGTCGCCGGACGCGGCATCACGCCCATCGCTGTGGCCATGGCGATCGACCACAGCCTCTTCGCCCTGGGCCTGCACCGCATCGAGATCAACATCCGACCCGAGAACACGGCAAGCCTGCGCGTGGTCGAGAAGCTCGGCCTCCGCGACGAGGGGGTGCGCGAGAAATACATGCACATCGACGGAAGTTGGTGTGACCATCGCACATTCGCCGTGGTCGCCGAGGAGGTTCCGCAGGGGATCCTCGCCGCCTACCGTCACAGCCTGAGAAACTTGTGAACTTGGTGCCTGTTTGACCGACACACCACAGTCCTTCACGTCGTTGCCGATCCGGGCGATCTAGGGTTGCAGTGTGGACACCAGCATCATCGTCGTTATCGCCATCATCGTGGTCTTCGCCGTTGTCGTGCCCACAATGATCCGCAAGTCAGCGACGGAGCTGTCCCGGGTCGAGATCGACACCGTTCCAGAACAGGCCGAGGTCGTCGCCGCCGACCCCCAGATCCCCGGCCACGATCACACCGAACGGGCGAGAGTCTTTCACTCCTCCGCGACCATCGAACCGACCGTTCCGCGACCCGACGTGGCACCGCTGACCGAGGCTCCAAAACTCAGCCTCTCCGCACGGGCACCCGAACTCGCCGTCATCGACGGACGCACCGACTCGAGTTCGACCACGGACACAAGCTCCACCACCGCCGAGGCGGACGAGCAGCACCAGCGCAGCTCGCTTCCCGTGGCCGTCGGTGAAACCCGCTCCGCCTACCTCGACAGCCTCAGCCACAGCGCACATGAGGCATCCGCCGCGGCGACGAGTGACAATGTTCGCCTGCTTCACCCGGCAGTGCACGCCGTGTTCAACCAGTCGCCGCAGGGGTCGAACGGCAGAGGCTCGGCCGACGGAGGTGACGCGGGTGGGGGAAGTCAAGCAGGCCGGGGAGCCGGCGGCCGCCTCGGCGAGCATTCCGGTCAGGCGCCGAACCGTCCGGGAAGTGCCCATCCGGGACATGCTCAGCCACGATCGCTGCACGCCCGATCCACCGAACCCATCACCACAGGCACAGCAGAGACGACCAGACGAGGTATGCAGATTCCCAATCCGAGCTTCGGAGCTGATGAGGACCATTCGATGACTGAGAAAGCAACGACTCTGCGCGAGTCCATGAAATCGCTGCGTACGATGACGCGGGGATTCGCCCTGCTCTTCCTCGCCTTCGTCCTCGGCATTCTGGTCACGGGCGTGCTCGCGATGTTCTCGGTCGTCCACGTCGCCCTGACCGGAGTCTTCTGCGGACTCGCGATCGTCTCCCTCCTCATCGTGCGCACGCTCAATCTGCGCAAGCGCGAAGTCAAGGCTCGCCTCCGCGAAATCGACGGGCGGACTGCGAGGACCAAGAACGGCGCAACGAAGACGAGTGCTGCCCGGAGGACGAGCGCTGCCCCGAAAGCACCCGCAGCCTCGTCGAGGACTGCCGCTCCGACGGCCACTGCTGTGAAGACCGCTGCGCCCACGGCTGCAGCTCCGAAGCCCGCTGCTCCGGCACCTGCTGCTCCGAACGCCGCGGAGGCCAAGCCGGCCGCGGCACGGCCAGCGGGATCGACGAAGGCTGCCCAGGCGCGTGCCGTGATGCAGCGCAACGCGAGCGCGAAGCACAACCGGGAAGAAGCAGACACCGGCGAGATTCCGCTCGTGCGCATCCGCAACGAAGCCGCGGAGGGGCACACCACCCGTCAGGTGCTGCTCACCGGACCGATCCCCATCGTCGAAGAAGCAGCGCCCGACGCCGATGCGACCGAGAATGCAGAGACGGACATTGCAGAGAAGTCGCCTGTGGAGAAGACCTCCGCAGCCGAGTCGGCTTCCGAGGTCAATGCGGACGATTCCACGCCGACTGCAGAGCCGCGCCTCGAAGCCGGATCGGTATCGGAAGCTGCGGCCGTGACTCACGCCGACTCTGCCGAAGACACCGACTCTGACGAGGGCACCGACTCTGACGGGCAATCCGGTGCAGAGGCGACCGCGTCGAAGGTCGATACCGGCAACGTGAACGACCCGTTCATGCAGCGACTCCAGGCACGAGATGCCTGGTCGCCGACGCCGCTGCCAGTCCCCAGCTACGTTGACGCCCCACAGATTGAGCACCCGGTTCCTGAGGCGAAGGCGGCCGATGCCTCGTCCTACGAGTCGTACGAGACCGAAGCTCGCAGCCGTGAGGACATCGCGGCTCAGTTCGCCGCCGAGCTCGGGTACCGTCCAGAACTCAGCGACTCGGCCCGTGATGACAGCCCGCTGGAGCATGGTCGTAAGGCGATTCGGACCAACAAGGGTCCCGAGCTGGGCGCCGTCGACGACGTTCTCGCCCGCCGACGCGCCTGAGTGCGGCACGGTCCTTCACCCGCGACTGAGGTTCACCCGCGCCTGAGCGCTACGCGGTTCTTCACCTGCCCCTCAGCGCTGCACTGCTCGCCCGCGCCTGAGGGTCGCGGATAGCCACGGATGTCGCCTCGGCAGCTGCGGAGGCTGATCGGCCCGGCCTCTACGTCTGTTGGCTGGATCAGTCGGAGAAGGCGAACCAGCAGAGGGAATCGCGTCGGTCCTGATCCGCAAGGACGAGTCGGCGGATCTGTTCGGGCAGCTGCGCTCTCTGCCAGTCACGTTCGGCCCGCCCCGTCGCAGGGTCCTCGGGATTCGCGCTGCGGACCGCTTTGATGGCACAGGCCGCCGCGCCAAGGTCGTGTTCGGCCACGTGCCCGACGCACGCTGCCTGTCCTGCCGAATAGGCCGCGAACCGTGCTGCGCCCCGTAGCGGTCGGGCGGCACCCATCGCATGTCCTCCGGCGGCGCGTGCACTCATCATGGGCATGCTGTCTTGCGCCCAGGCACGGGCGGCGGCTATGGCATCGCGCGGGCGCTGGTCTCCTGGACTCTCATCTTCGAAGAAATGGAGCACGTGCTCGGCGCAGTCGGCTGCCCAGAGTGCCAGCATCCTGTGATCATCATCGGTCAGCGTGCCTCCGCGGCGAATGGTCACCATTGCCGGATCGCGCACTTCGGGCAGAATCAAGGCTGCTCGCTCTCCGCGGACGGCTGACCGCTCTCCGCGGACGGCTGCTCGCTCACCGCGGGCGGCTGACCGCGAAGCTGCACATCTAGTTCATACATGAGGCGGTTGATCCGATTGGTGTCGGCTACCGTCCGGCCCGGCCCCTCATCGGAATCGTCCGGCCCCTCAGCAGAACGGCCCGACATCGCGTTGGAACCGCCGGACATCGCGCTGGAGCCGCCCGACATCGCGCTGATCCTCGGGTAGCGCCGAAGGACACTGCAGAGCTGCACAGTGGCATACGACGCGAAGTGTTCGGCGAGGAAGCCGAGGTCAGAGAACTCGTCTGAGCTATCCGCGAGTTCGAAGACTCGGATGGCGTGCGCAGGTGCGCGCAGAATGTGTTTGACCTGTGCCGGATCGGCTAAAGGATGCAGGTAGGCGGATCCGGCGGCATCTCCGGCGGCCATCGCCGCATGGAACGCAACCTCAGATGAGGCCTCTCTCGCGGCCCGATGGGCGGCTGGAGCACTCACTCGCTGAGTCCGTGATCGTGGATCGCCGCGGGCGACGGCAAGTGCAGCGTCGAGGGCATGCCGGGGTCTGGCGTCCTCGGGACATCGCAGTTCGAAATAAGGAAGTACCACCTCGGCGGCGGCAGAGGCGAATGCGGTGACTGCTCGGAGGTCGTCCCTGCTCAATGCGAAGTCAGCCTCGCGAGGTCGACGTCGAGTCACTCGTTCGCGATCGATGCTCACATTGCCCGATTGTAGCGTCGATAGACGCCAGTGCCGGTTTCGGACGGCATCCGCTAGCCCGAGGTGCGGAGGTCCAGCACAAATGCAGGACCTCCGCACCTATGGCAAGCGGGTGCATGCTTCTGTGCCGGTGGCGCGGGTGGCGCGGGTGGCGCGGGTGGCGCCGGTGGCGCCGGTGGCGCCGGTGGCGCGAGTGGTGCGGGTGGCGCGGGTAGCGCCTCACCGTTGCGCCGGCGGCGGGCCAGCCTCAGGCGCGGGGCAGGGCCACGTACTTGACCTCGAGGAACTCCTCGATGCCCACGCTTCCTCCTTCGCGGCCGAGTCCGGACTTCTTCACGCCGCCGAAGGGCGCTGCGGGGTTGGAGACCAGACCGGTGTTGAGGCCGACCATGCCGACCTGCATCTTGTCGGCCAAGTTCAGGGCACGCTCGACGTTCTCGCTGAACAGGTAGCCGGCCAGACCGAACTCGGTCTCATTGGCCAAGGCCATGCCCTCCTCGTCGGTGTCGAAGGTGACGATGGGAGCCACGGGGCCGAAGATCTCGGTGGTGCGAATCTCGGAGTCCTGCGGCACATCGGTCATGACAGTCGGGGTGTAGAAGAATCCCTTGCCCTCGATCTTCGAACCGCCGGTGAGGATCGTCGCACCCTTGGACACAGCATCGTCGACGAGGGTTGACACCTTGTCCAGGGCATCCTGGTCGACCAGCGGACCCACCTCGATGCCGTCATCGAGGCCGTTGCCGACCTCCATCGCGCCCATGCGCTCGGTGAGCTTCTTCGAGAACTCCTCGGCGACCGAGGAGTGGACGAACAGACGGTTCGCCGATGTGCAGGCCTCACCGCCGTTGCGCATCTTCGCCTGGACTGCACCGGTGACGGCCTTGTCGATGTCGGCATCATCACAGACGACGAATGGGGCGTTGCCGCCGAGTTCCATCGAGGTCTTCATGACATTGTCTGCGGCCTGCTTGATCAGGCCGACGCCCACCTCGGTGGAACCGGTGAAGGTGATCTTGCGGGCGATGCCGGATTCCATCCATGGGGTGACCACACGGCGGGCGGAGTCGGAGGTGACAACGTTGAGAACACCGGCGGGCAGGCCGGCCTCGATGAGCACGTCGACGAGCATGAGGGAGGTCAGCGGGGTCAGCTTCGCCGGCTTGAACACCATGGTGCAGCCGGCGGCGATGGCCGGGCCGATCTTGCGGGTGCCCATCGCCAGGGGGAAGTTCCACGGGGTGATGAGGATGCAGGGCCCGACCGGTTCGCGGGAGACCATGACGCGGGTCTTGCCGTCGGTGGACTGGGTGTATTCGCCGCCGACGCGCACGGCTTCCTCGGAGAACCAGCGGAAGAACTCGGCGCCATAGGTGACCTCGCCCTTGGACTCGGCGAAGGGCTTGCCCATTTCGGCGGTCATCACAGCGGCGATGTCATCAGCACGTTCGATGAGGAGCTCGAAGGCGCGGCGCAGGATCTCGGCGCGTTCACGTGGAGGGGTGGCTGCCCACGACTCCTGGGTGTCACCGGCGACCTTGATGGCCTCTTCGGCATCGGCAGCGGATCCGTCGGCGATTGTGGTGATCCGGTCACCGGTCGCGGGGTTCGCAACGTCGATGGTCTTTCCGCCCTCGGCATCGCGCCACTGGCCATTGATGAACAGTCCGGTGTTGAGCTTGTCGATGATCGGTGTGATGTCCACGACTGATCCTCCCTTGGTGGTCGTTGAAGCATGGCCGCGTCGTGGCCGAAATGCACGCTAGAGCGCAACTGTGACCAGTGTAGTGGTGATCACCGATGCGAGCTATACGGAATTCGTTGTCTGAGGTCCGATTTCATGCGACGTTCGAGGCATGGCCGACAGCGAAGCATGAGCGAGTGCGCTTGTGGCCAGCAGCAGTCTGTTGTGCATCGTGATGCCCCGGATCACTTCGACGCAGATCCGGTCCCTGCTCAGGGCGTCGGTGATCGGTGTGGTGTTCCTGCCCGCGATCTCGGCCAATGCCTGAATGTGGCGGAGGATCGTGTCGCGCCCGACGGGATAACCTGAGGCGCTCAGCTCCTCGAGCACGCCTGCCATCGTTGTCACTGCCGTCGGTGAGATGTCCGGCCAGCCCAGTTCCTTGAGGACGTTGCGGATGTCGTGTTCGAAATCTGAATCTCCTGGCCTCGCCGAGGCGGCGCCCGGAGACAGCGCATTGCTCGCCTCCAGCGCCAACTGCTGGCAGATCCCCATCAGATCGATGTTCTCCAGGCTTTCGTCGTCGATGGCCCGAGTCAGCGCGGTGATGGAGCCGATCGACGATCCGAGCTCGCGACGCAGGCAGGTGATGAGCGCGAGCCGGTCGACGTGGGCCGGAGCATAGTCGGCCGTGGTCGCATTGCGCTTGCGCCCGGGCGGAAGAATGCCGACATGGATGTAGTACTTGATGCTGGCGGTCGAGACCCCGGTCTCCTGCGCCAAGGTGCTGAGTTTCATGACGATCCCCATTCGGTGTGGATGGCTGCGTGCCAACGTGGGATGGCGACGTGGCCGCCCGGCAGCGTGGCCGCCCGGCAGCGTGGCCGCCCGGCAGCGTGGCCGCCCGGCAGCGTGGCC
>NZ_JAKDJU010000283.1 GCF_030453725.1 Brevibacterium picturae | reverse complement strand
CACCGCCTGACAGCACCTCGTGGGATGCTCGCTTCGTGAGCGAGCACCCCGGCGATCCTTACGCGATCCACTTCGCCGGCGAGAAGCTGGAGCAAGAGGTCAGTTCGGTGCTGATCGCGTACCGGTTGACCCTCAGCGGTGCCCAGCCCGTCGAGTACACGCCGTGGCACCGAGATGACTCGATGGATCCCTACGCGGTGCGCGTGCGCACCGGCGACGACGAGATCACGCTGTCCGTCACCGACTGGAGCGACCGACTCGATGAGGTCCGGCCATTCCTGCGCGAATGGATCCGCGGGCGTGTCCACATCGAGGGCACGAAACTTAAGTCCAGCTCCCGCCGCCGCGACCCGTACTGGGTCGATGCCTGGCGCAGAGCGCATCCCTGGGTGTGACGCCCACGGGACGATGGGCAGGAAGAACCCCGCCACGACCGGGTTGATCCGGCCGGCGGGGCCCTGGCGGGAGGCGGATGGGGCCAGACCCTCCCGGACGATGAACCGAGTCTCTACGGTCCGTCGAGGCCCGATGCCGAGGGGTGCTCACCCAGCTCCGGATCCCCTGTATCCCGGGAAGTGGGCGGCGCGAGCGTCTCGCGGGACCAGGCCGGGCACGAAGGTTCCCCACGGCTGGCCGATGCGGCAGCTTCAGACCTCCTCACCGCTCACGGCGACGCCGCCTTTCTTGCGACCAAGCGGCAACTGCTCCGGGCAATCCTGAATGCCCGCACGCAGGTCTTCGACGTTTACTGGACGGAAATGGTTGTCGGCGCCAGGCTGCGAATCAGAGTTTCAGGAGATCTATGATCGTGCCCCGAGACCTGCGATCGACTTCCTCGTGAAGCTCACGGATGAAGGCTGTCCACCACAGCACCTCGTTCTTCAACAGCTTGCCCTCGGTGCGGGCGGTGTGAACCGCTTCACCGCGAAGGTTAATGAGGAGGCTGAGGCAACGATCGACGTTCACGGTCGCGTTCTTGGTGACGCCTACGCTGGCAGGCAAGCCTTTCAGCTTGCCAAGTTCCGTTTCCGGCGCGACAGACAGGTGAGACGGCAACGCATCGCCGATACCAGCAAGCTCGAACAGTGCCCGCACGTTCTTATAGCTGGCGGTGTTGATGCCGTAGCCCGCCCCCTCGCCACCTTTGGCGGCCGTGTTGACCTCCTTGGTCCAGAGGCCTCGCCACCCTGGATGTACAGCAAGTTGCCACGCATCCTTGCCCGACAGGACATCCGCCACGTGAGTCGGAATGGAGTCAGTGGGGAGCGAGGAGGCCAGGACTTCAACGAGTTCGATCGCGACATCCTCGGCGTAGGACTCCCACACGGCGTACGTGAAGGTGACGGCGGAGAGGTAGAGGTACTTCTGCTCGTTGGTCGGCCTGCCGCGCCCGTCGCTCGCGAAACTCATGAGTCCGCGGGGGACCTCCAGGGCCTTCTCGGCGCTGAGCGCAGCGGCGGTCCATTCAGTCTTAAGCCTGGCGGCGTCTCGATTTCCGTCCTCGGGCCCTCGCGCGGTGTTATTTGTTGTCATGACCCTTCTCTCCTCGTCTGTGCCAATTATCTACGCCTTGCCTCTGTGCCGCGCAACAGGAATGCCGGCGGCCTATCACTGGGTCATCTCCGCGTAGCGTTCGAACAGGATCCGCTGGCGCTCCCGCTCCGACTTGCACGTGCGCTTAGCACCGAATGCCTTGTCCACCGCGACGTCCAGGCTCCGGTGGGCCTTCAGCAGCGCAGTGTCCATCGCCAGCGGATCGTAGTGATCTGCGAGCGACCGCTCCGGATGGAGAGCCCGTACCTCCAGAACTTCCTCGCCAGCGGCGATAATCTTCTGCCGTAGTGGCGGCTCCGGCGCCGGGAGGGGGAGCGTATTCCAGGTCAACGTGTTCGAGAATCGGATGTCTGACTTCAGACGACCGCCGACAGCTCGTTGCCAGGCCATGAACATAGACGAGGAGATGATGCCGAACAGCAACCCGTCGGGGTCGTCGGCTTTGAACGCCGCGTTGCTGGCAATCACATCGGGCTCGAAATAGGCACACGTCATGAAAAGGCGGTGCTCACTCACGACGCTGGGGATGCAGATGAAGCGCACGTCCGGCTGAGAGCGCTGCCCGAAGAGATGCGGGGTCGCAGCCATCCCTCGCGTGGAGGAGGCTGAGCTGGCATTGCGGAACTCCCGTACCGCCTCGATGCGCTCCCTCAGCACGGAGGACTTCCGTACGTCTGCGGGGTCGAGATCGACCAGCCACAAGCACCAACGCTGCTGCCGGCGGACGAGCTCCCGCGCGCCGACGTACTGTCGCACGTACTTCGCGGCAATCGGATCGGCGACGACCTCACCGTATTCCTCGGCCTCGATGACGAGATGCCCTCCGTCGCGCGGCATGTTTCCGAAGGTCGCATCTGGCAGTCCTAGCGACAGCGGAGCCCTGCGCTGTTCGACAAGAACATTCGGGCCATCGACGAGGTACCCGTTGACGGTGTGGGCGGCGATCTCGGACGCCTCGCCCTTGGGACTCGCATAAGCAAACAGGCGGGGCTTCGGCTTCGCCTCCCGATCGAAACCGATGATCACGCAATGCACGGCCGCGGCGCCGGGTGCTTCGCTAG
>NZ_JAKDJU010000282.1 GCF_030453725.1 Brevibacterium picturae | reverse complement strand
CGTACGGTGATGGTCACCGGAGCCAACGGCGGAGTCGGGGCCGCGACTGCGGCCGCTTTCACCCGAGCAGGAGCGCACGTCGTTCTGGCCGTTCGCGATACGCAACGCGGACAGACAGCGGCTCGTGCCATGGGAGGCAGCACCGAGGTCCGCGAACTCGATCTCGCTGACCTGAGTTCAATCCGAGCTTTCGCGCAGTCGTGGAGCAACCCGCTCGACATCCTCATCAACAACGCCGGGGTCGCCGGACTCGCAGGAACTTCAACCAAGGACGGATTCGACCTGCAGTTCGGCACCAATCATCTTGGGCACTTCACCCTGACCAACCTCCTCCTGCCGCACCTCACCGACCGGGTGATCACGGTCGCGTCGGGGGCACACAAGTCGGGCACGATCCACTTCGACGATCTGGCCCTGCGCACGCGCAGATACGGTTTCGCAGCGTCCTACGGGCAGTCCAAGTTAGCCAACCTGCTGTTCACGCTCGAGCTCGAACGACGCCTGCAGCAGGCCGGTTCGACCGTCCGCTCGCTGGCCGCGCATCCCGGCTATGCTGCCACGAGCCTCGGCACCAAGGGGCAGCCCAAAACGCTCGTTGCGGCGGCGAACCTTGCCGGGCGCATTTTTGCTCAGACCAGCGAACAGGGGGCTCTGCCCTCTTTGTTCGCAGCGACTCAGGACCTGCCGGGAGCCAGCTACATCGGCCCCGACGGACGTGGCGAGCTGCGCGGCTCTCCTACACTGGTCGGCCGATCCGCCGCCGCCAGCGACCCCACTCTCGCGCGTCGCCTGTGGGAGGTCTCCGAAGAGCTCACCGGCACCGGCTTCGGGCTCGATCGCCACTAATTCGCCTGTCCCACAACAAGTGCCAGGGACATCGCTATGGCAGCGGTCATCCCCGAAGCCTGATTGAGCGATGGGGATTGGTGCAAAAAAAACTTCTCGGCTGACCCATCTGCACTGCCGACTGCTCCGAATCGTCACTGTACGGCCCCGAACGGGACTGTCCACAGAGATAACGCAGAAGGGAACACATCATGCGCACAGCAAAGAAGCTCATGCTCACTCCGGTCCTCGCCTTGACCGCCTTCGGTCTTGCAGCAGGCCCAGCAGCCGCGGCAACCGCAAGCGGCAGCGACTCCGGTGAGAATTGGACGTACCAGGCCGACCTGAACGAGGTCAACGACAGCGGAGCCTCCGGTGACATCATGATCACCCTCAAGGGCAACAAAGCGATGATCACGGAACACGTCGAGGGTCTGGCCGAGACGTTCCAGGACGGGAAGTACCCCCACGTCCAGCACATCCACGTCAAAGCTGGCGGCAATGGCACATGCCCCACCGCCTCGGCTGATGAGGACGGCGACGGAATCGTCAACACTCCCGAAGGTGGTGCCGCCTACGGCGAAGTCTCCACGACCCTGACGGACTCCGGTGACACCAGTGCCGCTGCCGCCGTCGATGTCGAGCATGCCGGTATCAAGGGTGGCTCGGCAACCTACGAGCGCACCATCGATCTCGATGACAAGACCGTGGATGCCATCAAGAATGGCGGAGCATCCGTCGTCGTCCACGGCCTCAACCCCGAGGACCTCCCGAAGGACGTTCAGGACGCCAAGAGCCCACTCGATGACAGCCTCCCGCAGGCCGCCACCGCCCCGGCTCTGTGCGGAACTCTTGCCGACAGCCAGATGGGACAGCCGCCTAAGGGCGGACCCGACACAGGCGGCGGCAGCACTGCCGGCACCGATGACACGGTGATGCTGGCCTCCGGCGGCGGAATCCTCGTCGCAGCGGGTGCGGCCTTCGCAATCTCGCGGAAGAAGAAGACGAACAGCGCTCACTGATCGACACAGACTGATCGACAACAGAAAGGACGACACCAGTCATGACTGGCAAGCAGGCAAGGCATCGCCGCGGCATCAGCACATGGGCCGTGGTGGGCCTTGCCCTGCTCGTCGTCGCGGCCATACTCATCACCGTCGGCCTCGTGCGCGGACAATCACCACCGCAGCCGAATGCAGAATCCGGCAGCCCCACTGCCGCAGCAGAGACCGACAGCGACTCGTCCGGTGCACAGTCATCGGCTCCATCAACCCCTGACGCCGATGAGTCCGATGAGGCCGATGCTGTGCCAGAGACAGAACCCGACAAGGCGATGGACGCCTCCGCACCGACACAGCTGAGCATTCCCGCCATCGATGTCGACACCAGCATCATGGAACTGGGCCTGACGGACAACGACGAACTCGAAGTACCACCATTGGGCAAGGATGCCCCCGCAGGCTGGTATGAACGCTCGCCCACGCCTGGTGAAGTCGGCCCCTCACTCATCGTCGGCCACGTCGACTCCGCGGAAGATGGGCCCGCTGTGTTCTTCGACCTCGGCGGCCTCCACAGCGGAGACACACTCACCGTCACCCGCGAAGACGGCTCCGAAGCCACGTTCAGCATCGATGACGTCACCGACTACGGCAAAGACTCCTTCCCCGACTACAAGGTCTACGGAAACACCAAGGGCCCAGAGATCCGACTCATCACCTGCGGCGGCGACTTCAACGAACAGACCGGCCACTACGAAGACAACATCGTCGTCACCGGCCACCTGGTGGAAGACAGCTGAGCGCAC
>NZ_JAKDJU010000281.1 GCF_030453725.1 Brevibacterium picturae | reverse complement strand
GGAAGTTCGCCGAAGAGTTCGGCCCGGTCGTCGGGGTCGAGGCCCTCGACGATGTCAGCGACCTCAGGTTCGCGCAGGTTCTGGACCAGCTCGGCTTGGTAGCCGGGTGTGAGGTTCTCGAAGACGGTGAGCGCCCGGTCCTTATCGAGGACACGGAAGAGGACGGCCGATTGGAGGGGCGTGCTCGTGTGGACGAGGCGAGTCAGTTCCGGGGCAGGGACCTGGTGGGCCAGAGTGGCGATCGCATCAACCGATGAAGGATCGATGCGCCCCGACAACGCGGATTCGAGCCGGTCTGCCGCCGAGTCCTCCACCGTCATGTCTGTCATGGCTGCTCCTCTGCGTTCACGGCCTCTACATCAGTCCCCACCTTATGCGACCAGGCTTGCGGGGCGTGAGCCGGCGGCAGCAGATCAGCCACTGTTCGGAACGTGCCGAACTCTGAGAGGCCTAGCATGGGGGCATGAGCAGGAGCTACCCGGAATCGGTGCCGACCAGGACGAGTTCACATCGACCGTCAGTGGATCGTCCGGCCTCAGAACAGTCGAGCACTCACACTCACACCAACCGGTCGGGACCGCCTCGACTGGATACTTGCCACAGAGGTGACACAGCTATGAATGCCTTCCACCAACTGCACCGGCCGGGGGAGCCGTTCGTCCTGCCCTGCGCCTGGGACGTCGCGAGTGGCCGATTGTTCGCCGAGGCGGGTCACCCGGCCATCGGCACGACCAGTCTTGGTGTGGCCGCCGGCATCGGCGCCGCCGATGAGGACCGCGCAACGCTGACCGCAACGGCCGATCTGGTCGGAAACATGAGACGGGCACTGCCGGAAACACTGCTCACCTGCGACTTCGAGGATGGGTACGGTGACGACCCGGTGGCTGTCGTCGAAATACTGCGGGGGAGTCTTTCAAATCGGCAGGACGACACACTCGCGGTCAACGGGATCAACATCGAGGATTCCGCTCGCGGTCGCCTCGCCGCACCGGAGGCGCTCGCCGGCAAGGTGAGAGCGATCAAGGACGCGTTCCCGGATCTGTTCGTCAATGCCCGGATCGACACGTACTGGACCGGGGAGGACAACCTCGGCGACACCCTTGAGCGGATGCGGCGCTATGCCGACTCCGGGGCCGATGGGATCTTCGTCCCCGGGGATCTCGACTTGGATGTCATCACCCGGATCGTCGACGCCTGCCCGCTGCCGGTCAACGTGCTGGCCAGTCCACGATTCTCACGCAGTCAGTTGGCCGGGGCAGGTGCGGCACGGATCAGCACGGGTTCCCTGCTGTATCGAACGGCGATCTCAGCAGCGGTGCAGTCGTTGGAAGGGCTGGCCGGAGACCGCCCGGCTCAGACAGCGAACGTGCTGTCCTACCTGGCGTTCTCCGAACGATCCACTGCTCAGTCTTCGTCGTAGTTGTCGTCGATGACCTCGGGCATGCCGTCGATGACGGCGACCTCTTCGACCCCGTCATCGGCGAGAGCGTCGACATCGAGGTCATCGCCGGCCAGTTCGGCGACTTCATCCTCGTCCTCGTCTGCGGTGACCATCTCATCGCCGGGCCGGTTGCCCAATTCGGCGGCTGTCGCGGATTCCGTGGAGAACTCATCGGGACTGTCCGGGGAATCGAGCTCGTCCTCATCGGCATCCTCGAGGAGAGCGTCGTCGGCGCCTTCGATGCCGGTGCCCTCGGGGCCGTCTGCTCCGGGCTCGACCGATGGTGCGGATGCCGCATCGGGTTCGGCGTCGGCGTCGAGTTCCATGTCGACGTCATCGGCTTCGGCCTCGGCGGCACTGAGTTCAGGATCGTCCAGCTCGTCGGCTGTGGGCTCGTCGAGGGTGGGGTCATCCATCTCAGGTTCACCCATCGCAGGTTCGTCCTGCCACTGTCTCGGATCGTTGGGATTGTCGCTCATGCTCGCTCCTTCGGTGGTGGTCGATGTGTGTGCCTGTCGATGCCCACATTGTTGCACGAGCAGAGGTCTGTGCACAGGTGTTCTGGCTCTCGTCGGTGTCGTGGACGTCGCTGCGGTCACCGTCGGTCGTAGCGTTCCTTCCACGTCTGCCAGTCCCATGTGCTCAGGAACTCCATGGCTGCGGTGTCGCCCGAGTCGATGAGGTCGAGCTTGTCGGTCCGCGTCAGAGCGAAGTCGGTGCTGCTGTGGTCGGCGGTGTCGACGAAGATCGTGCGATCGGTGACGGAGGGCTCGTCGATATGGCGCCGGTCGTGGGCGTTGATCATGGTCGACAGGAGCGAGACCGCGTACTGATACGTGTTCGCGTTGGGCCGCCATTGGGTTTCGGCCGTCTCCCTGGCCGAGAGCATCACGCCCAAAGTCGGCCAGCGGGCAGGCTTCTCATCTTTGCGGTCGAAGATGCCGACGGGGAAGTTCGACAGCAGACCGCCGTCGGCACCGAGCACCGAGTCACCGCCGGCCACACTCGGATCCGCTGGCAGTGATCGGGGCCGGAAGAAGAACGGCGTCGCGGCAGAGGCGCAGACCGCCTCGGCGACCGACTGAGAATCCGGGTTGACACCGAGAGCCGATTGGTAATCCCAGGGCAGTCGCAGCATTCGGCCGCGGGAGACGTCGGAGACGATGACGACGAGCCGGTACTGCCGCTCCGGGG
>NZ_JAKDJU010000075.1 GCF_030453725.1 Brevibacterium picturae | reverse complement strand
CCTCGGCGAGGGTGAACGGTTCTCGTCGTTGCGGTCAAGGACACGATGCGTTCGTCGGTGATGAACTCGATGAGGTCGACGAGGTGGGAGCCGATGTCTGCGAACGCACGGGAGGGCCCTCCGGATTCCGCGTCGACTCTCCAGTTGTCGTCCTCGGCACTCAGCAGCCAATCCTGCAGATAGCTGGCATCGATGGTCAGCAGCGCCCCGGCTTCGCCTCGCCGGATGCGGGCGCGGGCCTCGCGGACCATCGGGTGATAGCGGTAGACGAACGGTACGGTTCCACGCAATCCGAGTGATTTTGCACGGTCGACGATGGAGCGCGCGGCGGTGGAATCGGTGGCCAACGGCTTCTCGCAGATGATCTGGAATCCCGCGTCGAGTGCCCGCAGCGCGTGTTCGGCGTGGGAGGTGTTCGGGGTGCAGACATGGACGACATCGAGATCGCGGTCGAAGAAATCGTCACCGGCCGTGGAGGTTTCGTAGCCGAGCTCCGCTGCAGCTCTCCGGCTTCGGGCCGGTTTCGAGCTCGCGATCACATCGAGGTGAGCTCCGGCAGCGCGGGCGGCCCGAGTGTGTGTACGGGCCATGAAGCCGCCTCCCAGCATCCCGATACGGAGTGGAGGGGCGAAAGCCTGGGCAACGGTGTCCATGAACCATTCTGATGTCAGATTGCCTACTTTTGTCAAGACTTTTTTAAAAGTAGGTTCTCAATCGTCATCTTTTGGTGACTGTCTTTACTGATGTGCTTTACTGAACGGATGAGCCAGGTGATCGCTTCGCAAGCACCCGACCTGTCGCATGCCGGCGGGCTCTTCCAGCTGCTGCGTGACGGGCAGCCACGGACTCGGGCCGATCTGGCGAAGTCGACCGGCCTCTCCCGCCCCACCGTCGCCCAGAGGATCGACCAGCTCCTCGGCCTCGGGCTCATCACCCCCGTCAGTGACGCTGCGTCGACCGGCGGTCGGCCGAGCTCGCAGTTCGCCTTCAATCCCCGGGCCAGGGTGGTCGTCGCCGCAGACTTCGGCGCCTCACACGCTCGGCTCGCCGTCACGGACCTGACCGGCACCGTCCTCGCGGAGCTCGGCGAGGAACGCGAGATCTCCGACGGCCCCGTCAGCGCCATCGAGTGGCTGACAGCTTCGGCGCTGAGCCTGCTCGAGACGGCCGATCGCAGTGCTGCGGACGTGGTCGGGGTGGGCATCGGGCTTCCCGGGCCCGTGGAGTTCTCGACCGGCCGCCCGATCAATCCGCCGATCATGCCCGGTTGGGATCGCTTCGATCTGCCCGGTGCCCTCAAACAGACGTTCACCGCCCCGGTTCTCGTCGACAATGACGTCAACATCATGGCGCTCGGCGAGCGCAACTTCGCCTGGCCGGACACCACGGATCTCCTCTTCGTCAAGGTCGCCACGGGCATCGGCGCCGGCATCATCTCCGGCGGCTCGCTGCGCCGCGGCTCGCACGGGGCCGCGGGAGACATCGGCCATGTCGCCCTGCCACGCGCAGCCGATGCTCCCTGCGCCTGCGGCAATCGCGGATGCCTCGAAGCGGTCGCCTCGGGACGTGCCATCGCCCGGTCCCTGGCGGGATCGGGTGTGGCGACAACGACTCCGGCCGACGTGGTGGCACTCGTCAAGGCCGGCGACCTGCAGGCGATTCAGGCCGTCCGCCAGGCCGGCCGCGACCTCGGCGAGGTCCTCACCACATGCGTGAGCCTGATGAATCCCTCGCTCATCCTCATCGGCGGGACCATGGCACAGGCGGCCGAACACCTCGTGGCCGGGGTCCGCGAGGTCGTCTACGCGCGCTCGATCCCGCTGTCGACCGAGCATCTGATGATCGCCCCATCACGCGCAGCCAAAGACGCGGCCATTCTGGGTGCGGCGCACCTGGCCATCGACGCGGCCCTGTCTCCCGACCGGATCGCAGCCGCCCTCAGCCGGTAGCTCTCCCGTCAGCCCTGGGCGCACTGGGCATCAATGGCGCGGAGGCGGGCTCCGGCGCAACCATGCAAGCCTCCTTACCACAACTGCCCGACGCGGCGGGGCCTGATCCACGACCTGGACCTTCGTCCCCTTACCATGGGAAGTGCGCGCCCCTCACAGAACAGCGCCCTTTCAACGAAGGAGCCCCCTCTTGCCACATAATCGAGCTTTCGCCCAAGTCGATGTCTTCTCCAGCGAGCCCTACCGTGGCAACCCTGTGGCCGTGATCCTCGATGCCGAGGGTCTCAGCGATCAGGAGATGGCTCGCATCGCGAATTGGACGAACCTGTCAGAGACCACCTTCGTCCTCCCGCCCAGCGACCCACAGGCTGACTACCGCCTGCGGATCTTCACTCCCGCCCGTGAGCTCCCCTTCGCCGGCCACCCGACCCTCGGCTCTGCGGCCGCCTGGCTGGAGGCCGGCGGCATCCCCCGCCGCGAGGGGACCGTGGTCCAGGAGTGCGGTGCCGGACTCGTCCACCTTCGCCGAGGTGGCCGAACCCTGTCCTTCGCCGCCCCCGAGCCGTTTCGCACCGGTGACCTCGACGAAGGCTTCGTCGAGCAGATCGCGGCGGCTCTCCACGTCGACCGCCATGAGATCCTCGGTCAGCAATGGGTCGACAACGGTCCCGGGTGGGCCGCGGTGAGACTGGCGAGCGCGCAGCGGGTCCTCGACCTCGAACCGGACTTCTCGCAGATTCCCGACACCAAGCTCGGCGTCCTGGGCCCCCACCCCGAGGATTCCGACCACGAGTACGAGATCCGCGCGTTCGTCCCCGGCGCCGGCGTCGCCGAGGACCCGGTCACGGGCAGTCTCAACGCTTCGGTCGCCCAGTGGCTCATCGGCTCCGGACTCGCCCCCGCGAAGTACACCGCCACCCAGGGCACAGCGCTTGGGCGGGCCGGAGTCATCTCGATCTCCCATGAAGACGATGAGGTCTGGGTCGGCGGACCGACGACCGTGTGCTTCCGAGGGACGGCGTTCGCATGAGCCGAACAGACAAGAAGCCGGTCACCGGGATCAGGCACAACAAGCGCAACACAGCGAACCAGCCGCTGCGAATCTTCCACGGCCGGATGTACTTCGCCCTCCAGGCCCTTGCCGGTGCCGCCTGGTGGCTCGGCATCATCACAGTTGAGAGGCTGCGCGATGCCACGCTCGGCGGCCTCGACCCGCTGCTCGTCTCCGCCATCGGCATTCCGCTCTTCGTCGTCGGCTCTGCTCTGGCAGCACTCAATCTTCGCTGGGCTGTGTGGGCGGCCGCTGCCTGGACCACCCTCGTCGCGGTCTCCATGGTCATCTATGCGACCGTCACCACCGAGGCGGGCCTGGGCGCCGTCCTCATGCTCGCCGCCGCAGTGGGCAGCCTCATTGCCGGGACTCTCGTGCTCTTCGGCAGGATCCCGTCCGACAGCCTTCTCATCGGCCCGTTCTCCTACCGCAGCTCACACACGCGTGTGCGATCTCAGCTCCTGGTCAGGACCACCATCCAGCTCGTGGTCCTGTGGGGAGTGTTCCTCGTTGCCCTGCCCGCGGTCATCAATTCGTTCGAGGAGCGCTGGAACTTGTCCGTGAAGTTCCCGATCCTCGTGATCGTGGCCGGTTTCGCCCTTCTGGCCGTCGCAAGCGTCCTCGGGGTGTGGTCGGCACGGTCGATCGCGAACTTCGGTTCCGGCACCCCATTGCCGTCCGCGATGGCCCACCACCTCGTCGAGCGGGGTCCCTATGCCTTCGTCCGCAACCCGATGGCGATCGCCGGCATCGCCCAGGGCGCGGCGATCGGGCTCTTCATCGGCTCCTGGATGGTCATCGCCTACGCCATCGTCGGCTCACTGCTGTGGAACTGGCTGATCCGTCCGCACGAGGAGGCCGATCTCAGGGAGCGCTTCGGCACCGAGTTCGATGACTACGCCCAGCGAGTCTCCTGCTGGATTCCGCGCTTCTCTGCAGTCGACAGTGCCGATGACATCAGCGCAGGTGACACCGATGCAGATGACACCGGCGACGATGGCATCAGTCCAGATGAGACAAGTGCCGCCGAGTCCGGCGCGGCCAACAATTCCGAGCGCGACTCGGCCGACCGCGGGAGGTAACGCTCAGCTCGCGTCGTGGATTGTCACCGCATAGCCGTCGGGGTCGACGAAGGTGAAGGTCAGCCCGAAGGGACTCGGTGCGGGAGCACGCAGAATCTCGACCCCTGCCTCGACGAGACTGTGGTGCAGTGCCTGTGAGTCATCGCAGCCGAACCACAGTGCCACGCCGGTGCCTGGCCGGTCGACCGAGTCGAGATCAACGTCCGGCAGCGGCTCACGGACGGCGAAGGGTATCGGTGAGGTGGCGAAGACGACTGCACCGGGCGGTGCTGTCGGCGCCCGCTTGAGTCCGATCTGCGTTTCGTAGAAATCGGCCGCCTTCTCGAGATCTCGAACCTGCAGTGCGACGAAGTCCGGTCCTGTGACAGTCATGATCATTCCAATCTCTTGTCTCTGTTTGCCATGTCAGTGTTCTGACATGATCAATGTATGTCAGAATACTTACATGAGTCAAGAGGTAAATTCGCCGGCAATGCCGGAAGCTTCGAGCCCACCGGGGGCGCTCGACGCGCTGATCGGCTACCAGCTCAAGCACCTGCAGTCTGCCCTGCGCTCGCGCATGGACGAGGCCCTGCGGCCGATCGACCTGTCGACCCCGCAGTACGCCTGTCTCGAACTGCTGCGGCGGGCACCGGGCGCATCGAACTCGGAGCTGGCCCGCGGGGCCTTCGTGACTCGGCAGACGATGAACACGCTGCTGCGCGGGCTGCAGGATCGGGGTCTGGTGACCAGGCCGACGAAGGCGTCGACCGGACGGGCTCTGCCCACGACCTTGACCCCAGAGGGTGAGGACGCCCTCGATCAGGCGGTGTCGCGGGTCGAGACGATCTCAGCGCTCATGGTCTCGACACTCGATGACACACAGAAGACCAACCTCGGCGAGGCCCTCGATCTGTGCATCGCAGCCCTCGACCCGAGGGCCGGCTGAGCGCCGAGGGTTTCACCGAAGTGCCCATCGAGGGTTTCACCGAAGTGCCCACGGACAGTCAGCCTAAACGACCGCTACCTCACGACGCGGTCGACGGACTCCCTCTCCTCGGGCGGCAGCAGCAGCATCAGGATCAGTGCCAGGACGGCCCCGATTCCGGCCCCGATCGTGTTGGTGATCAGGTCGCTGACAGTCGCGAACCTCGTCTGTGAGAGCACGGTGCCTTGGAATACCTCGATGACGCCGCTGAAGGCCGCACCGATCACCCCGCCGAGCCACCAGCGGCGACGTCCGAGGTGCAGCGCGAGCAGGAATCCGAACGGGACGAACATGGCGACGTTGGCCAGCCTCTCGACGCGCTCATAGGTCAGCCACTCGGTTGCGCGATGAGTGGCGAAGAATTCGAGCAGGCGCCCGATGGGGCCCTCGGGACTGGTGTCGAGCTGCTGCGGCGTGAGAGTGACGAACGCGATGAACAGCGTGTAGAAAATCAACAGCGCCAGGGGAGCATTGCCCATCCGCTGCTGCTGACCCGTCATTGTCAGAATATTACCGTCGCATCCTTGGCGCTCGGTCAGAACCGGATGTCGACTCAGCTCGCCTGTGCTGCGAATCGGGTGCTGAGCGCCTCGATTCGCCGGTCGCGATCCTTGAGGCGCATTCGCCCGGCACGTTCGAGCAGGACGATGCCGTGCAGGGCACCCCAGAACACCTCGGTGCTGATGGGGTCGCCGATGACGTCGGCCAGAGCGTCGAAGGATTCACGCAGCTCCGTCTCATTGCCCTCTTCGGCAAAGCGTGCATCGATCGACTGCCGGAACATCGCCTCATAGACTGCAGGGTGCTCATCGGCGAACTCGAGGTAGGAGTGCGCCACGGGCGCGATTGCCTGCTCCCCCGCCTTGCCGGCGACAGCCGCTCGGCACCGATCCCTGAGGTCGACGAAGCCGTCGAGCGCGATAGTCAGCATGATCTCCGACTTGCCGCCGGGAAAGTGGCCGTAGAGCACCGGTTGGGAGTATCCGATGGCCTCGGCGAGATGACGGGTGGTCACCGACGCCCACCCGTGGCTGTCGGCGCGCTCACGAGCGGACGCGAGGATACTCAGGCGCCGCTCTTCGGTGCGCGTGAGTCGGTTCGCCTGATCTGCCATAGTCCCCTCTTGTGCTTCGCCGTGACAGGACTTACTCTAGCACTGCTAGACATTCTAGCAACGCTAGGAGAGAGGATCTCCCATGACACCCGTTCTCGCCGTCATCACCACGACAGTCGTCGGCCTCATGGTCGGAGTCGAGTTCGCGGTCGCCTTCGTCATCAATCCGATCACGCACCGCCTGCCGGTCGCGGCCTCGCTGGCTGCACGAGCGGACGGCGGGAGGATGATGGGACGAGCGATGCCCTTCTGGTACATCGGCTCGCTCGTCCTCACCCTCGCCCTCACGGCAGTCTCGTGGGGCATGCCCACCGCTACCTTGGCGCTCATAGCCACAGGGCTGCTGGCCATCAGCGTGCTCATGTCGGTTCTGCTGCTGGTGCCCATCAACAACCGCTCACTGACGTGGACCGCAGAGGATCATCCCACCGATTGGCGGGAACAGTACCAGCGCTGGGACAGGCTGCATTACGTCCGCGTGGTGGTCATCGTCGCCGCGTTCGCGCTCATCGCGGTCGCTGCCACAGTGCTCTGAGAGGCTCAGGCCACCTCGGCGCCGTCGAATGTCGAGGTGTCGATGACGGCACGGAAGTACACGTCACCTGCCACGACGCGATCGTAGGTCGCGTCCGCCTCGTCGATGCTCACCGTCTCGATCTTTGCCGCGATGTCGTGCTCGGCGCAGAAGTCGAGCATCTCCTGGGTCTCGGCGATGCCGCCGATCATCGATCCGGCAAGCACCTTGGCACCGCCGATGACGGAGGCGAAGGACAGCTGCTGCTTCTCCGGAGGCATACCGACGACGGTCATGACCCCACGGGCCTTGAGCAGGCTCAGGTATTTGTCGACGGGAATGTCGGCGCTGATCGTGTTGAGGATGAGGTCGAACTCTCCGCGGTGCTTGCTGAAGAAGTCATCCTCTGTCGTCGCGAGCATCTGCTTCGCACCGAGCTCGAGCGCCGCCTTCTCCTTGTTCAGGGTGCGGGAGAGAACTGTGACGTCGGCTCCCATGGCGACGGCGATCTGGACGCCCATGTGGCCGAGTCCGCCGAGTCCCAGAACGGCGACCTTCTTGGGGGCGCCGTCCTTGGTCTCGCCTGCGCCCCACCGGTTGAGCGGTGCGTAGGTGGTGATCCCGGCGCACAGCAGCGGGGCTGCGACGTCGAAGTCGAGGGCATCGGGAATCTGTAGGACGAAGCGCTCGTTGACGACGACCTTCTCGGCGTAGCCGCCCTGGGTGATGGTGTCATCGACGTCGGTGGAGTTGTAGGTCCCGACCTGGCCGTTGAGGCAGTTCTGCTCCTGTCCGGCGCGGCATTCCTCACACTCGCCGCACGAGTTGACCATGCAGCCCACGCCCACGCGGTCGCCGACCTTCCAGTCGGTGACTTCAGCGCCGACTGCTTCGACGACGCCGGCGATCTCGTGGCCGACGGTCAGGGGGAAGTGCGCTTCGCCCCATTCGTTGCGGATGGTGTGGATGTCGCTGTGGCAGATTCCGGCGGCCTTGATGTCGATGACCACGTCATCGGGCCGGGGGTCGCGGCGTTCGATGTTCGCGACCTGGAAGGGCTGGTCGGGGCCGGTCTTCTGCAGTGCTTTGACGGTGAAAGTCATGAAAACTCCTCTGTGCTGTGACGACTCCGAGTGCTGTGGCGACTCCGTTGCGGGGCCGCCGACACCTTACATGCAGCACTTCTTATCCGTCGCATATTCCGGGCCGGCACGTGATGTCTGCGACACGCACCGCCCCCGGATCGACCACTACCCCTTCGCCGCCCGCTCGGAGATCGTGAGGTCGAGCGGGAAGTCGACCGGGGCGTCGCCGAACAGGAGCCGTCCCGCCGAGGCTGCCGCTTCCCTGATCGCGGCCGCCGCGGCTTCGGCGTGCTGGGCCGGCGCGTGCACGATGACCTCATCGTGGAGGAAGAACACGAGGTGGGCCCGTTGTGAGAACACCGGTCCCGAAGCTGTGGCCACGTTTGCCACCGGCTCCCCCGCCGAGGTGGTTCCCCCATCACCTCCGACCGCCGAGGTGGCTCCCGGGTTCCCGTCGGTGACTGCCGGCAGCTGTGACAACCGCAGTCTCAGGTCGGCCAGCCAGGCCAGTGCCCATTCGGCGGCGGTGCCCTGGACGACGAAGTTGCGGGTGAATCGGCCCTGGTCACCGGCGGCACGACGGGCGCGATTCTCGTCTGCCGGCGTGGCGTCGAACTGGTTCGCCGCGGACTGGAGACGGCGCCACCCCTCGCTGGGCACCGGTGACGTCCGGCCCAGCCAGGTGGACACGACACCTCCGGCGGCCCCCACCTCGGCGGCGGAGTCGACGAGGCCCATTGCGGCGGGGAAACTCGAGCGCAGGCGGGGAACGAGTCTGCCGCTGTCGCCGGTCGTCGATCCGTACATGGCGCCGAGCACGGCGATCTTCGCCTCCTGTCTTGTGGCGACGATGCCTTCGTCGACGATGCCCGAGTACAGGTCACGACCTCGGCCGGCTTCGGCCATGGCTGCGTCCCCGGACATGGCGGCGAGCGCCCGTGGCTCCAGCTGGGCGACATCGGCCGAGATCAGCCGCCAGCCGGGATCCGCGCGCAGGGCGGGTCGCAGTTGGCGCGGAATCTGGAGCGCACCTCCGCCGCTGGCCGCCCACCGGCCGGTGACGACTCCCCCGGGGACGTAGACGGGACGATAGCGGCCCTCGCTGACCCATTCGTCGAGCCAATGCCAGCCGTTGGCCGCAAGCAGACGTGACTGCTTCTTGTACTCCAGCAGTGGTTCGATCGCCGGGTGATCGCTCTCGGCCAGCTCCCATTTCGAGGTCGAGGCTACGTTGATTCCGGCCGCATGCAGGGAGTGGAGGAGCTTGACGTGGGAGTCGAGATTGGCTCGCGGGTCATCGAGAGCGGCCCGGACCTGGTCGGCGACGGCGAGCATCTTGGCAGGCTTCGCGTCCCAAGCCGGCCGGGGACCGAGCTCCTCGGCGAGAATCCGATCGTGTTCCTCGACGTCCCAGGGCACCCCGGCCGCCTGCATCTCCGCGGCGACGAGTCCACCGGCGGATTCCGCGGCGAGCAACAGGCGCAGTCGCCCCGGATCGGATGCGGACGCGAGTGCCGTCGACTGGCGCGCGAATTCGGCGAGCGCGGACTCGATGTCGTGCGGGACCTGCTTGATGTGGCTGCGTCGTTCACTGACCTCGAACAGCGCTTCCGCCTCGGGCGCGGCCGGGGCGCTCACTGGATCCGCGTCCCACTGATCGGCCTCGGCCACGGCACTGCGGTCGGTCACGAGCTCCGAGCGCATCAGGATCGCATGGTTCAGCCGCAGGTCAGAGCAGCGCTCGATGGGCACACCGGCGGCCAGCAGGGCCGGGTACCAGTTCGGGGTGTCGCTGAAGACCCACCTCGGCCGACCCTGGGCTTCGCGCTCACGGACGAATTCGGGCAGCTCATCCACGCCGAGGTGGTGGCTGCCGATCCGTGTGCGGGCACCGTCGAAGTCGACGACGGCGATCTTGGACCCCATGCCTCGCACTCCGCCGAGGTCAGCGTCGGGAGCACGCCCGATCACGCACCACACTGGCATGGCGGCGGATGGGTTGGTCATACCTCCACAGTACTGCGAGGGGTGTGGACCCGCGTTGTCTTCGACGAGCGGATGAGCGGGATCACGGCGATGACGATGACGATCACGGACATGGGGATGACCAGTGCACCGCGCAGCCCCACCTCTTCTCCGAGGATGCCGAGAGCGGGCGGTCCGGCAAGGAAGGCGAGATAGCCGATGGTCGACACGGTCGCCACACGTTTGGCCGGGTGCGGACCCGAATCCCCGGCGGTCGAGAGGGCGACGGGGAAGCCCAGCGAGGTCCCCAGCCCCCAGAGGATCACTGCCGTGGCCGCGATGATCTGGTTGTCGACGAAGGAGATGAGTCCGATGCCGATGAGCCCGAAGACACCGCTGGTGAAGAGGACCTTCGTCCGGCCGAATCTCGCGACGATTCTTCCACCGAGGAGTCGGCCGATCGTCATCGAGGCCGCGAAGATCGCGTAGACGCTCGAGCCCAGTGCCGGGTCGAAGCCGTGTCCATCGACCATGAGCAGCGGCAGCCAGTCGTTCGCGGTGCCCTCGGCCAGGGCCATGCCGAGGACGACGAAGCCGATGATGAGGAGTCTGGGGTCCCGCCACACGGGAGCCGACTTCCGAGTGGATCCACGCGGCCCGGACCCGGCGAGACCGGAGGACTCAGCGCCCGCCTCGGCGGCGGTGTCGGCTTCGTTCGACGGATTTCGGCCCGGGGTCACGCGTCCGGTGCCGTGGGGGATGTGCTTCATGGACAGCGCGAGGATGATCGCGGCGATGATCCCGATGAGCGTGAGGTGGATGGGCACGGGGAAGGCGAGCGCGGTTGCGACGATTCCGAGGATCGCGGCGACAACGGTGCCGAGGCTGAAGAAGCCGTGCATGGCGGGCAGGAAGGTGCGGGCAGATGTCGCCTCGTACTCGGCGCCTTCGACGTTCATCGCGACCTCGCCGGTGCCCATTCCGGCGCCGAAGACGAGGAGTCCTGCGGCGACGAGGAGGGGTTGGGCGAGCGCTGTCCCCACACCGACGATCGGCATGCTCAGGACCACGCCGAGTGTGCCTGTGAAGATGATTGGTCGTGCGCCCCAACGGGTGACGAGCGGGCCGGAGGAGAGGATGCCGAGCATGGACCCGATCGAGAGGCCGAAGAGGACGAATCCCATTTCGGCGGTGCTCACACCGAGCGCATCGCGGATCGAGGGTGTGCGCGTCACCCACGAGGCCATCGCGATGCCGGGTACGAAGAACAGAGCGAGCAGGGCGATGCGACGACGGTTGAGGCTGAGTTCCGGCATGGTCGAGGTCACCACCGCCTCCTTCTGCGTACACATGTACATATTTCTCGGACGTGTACAAATGTACACTCTTGGTGAACGGGTTGTCCCGGGCCGGTGACCGACAACACAGTCCATCGACCAGCTACGCAGAGGAGTCGAAGGGTTCAGATGAGTGCACGCAGCGGCGCCCGAAACGACCCCGGGCGACGGGATCGGATCAGTGCCGCGGCACTCGAGATCATCCTCGAGCAGGGAGTCGCACGGGTATCGCACCGGGCTGTCGCGCAGCGTGCCGATGTTCCCCTGGGTTCGATGACCTACCATTTCGCGGGCATCGACGAGGTCATCACCGAGGCCTTCACCCTGCTGGTGACCCGACAGTCAGAGCGCTATCACGAACTTCTCGAGGCCCCGAAGACCATTGAGGAGGCGCACGAGGCGATCGTCGAGATCATCTGCGGCGAGGATTTCTCCTCCCCACGTGAGATGGCGGGCATCTTCGAGCTCTACAGCTACAGCCGGCACTCGCCTGCGTCTGCGGCTCTGGCTCGAACCTGGATGGACAACAGCGCCGAGTCGCTGAGCAGGCACTTCTCCCCCGCGGCGGCCGAAGCCATCGACTCCCTCATCGAAGGCTGGACCATTCATCATCACCTGCTCGGCGCCGCCCCCGCCCGCGATCGGGTGCGCGCCGCGGTGCAGGCGATCGTGGCATCTGGAGACTGATGCAGTCGCTGTCACGGTTGCTGTCACGGTTGCTGTCGCTGTCACTGTCGCGAGACCTCAGTCGCGTATCACGTCGAGGGCGGCGTGCACGATCGAGTCGATGTCGATCCCGTGATAGCGATAGACGTCGTCGATGTCGCCGGACTGCCCGAAGCTGCTCACGCCGAGCGCGACATGGTCGACCTTGTTGATCGTGGCGAGGAACGACAGGGTGTGCGGGTGTCCATCGAGGACGGTGACCATCGGCGCTGCGCGGTCAGAGGGGAAGACCTGGTCGAGAATCCACGCGGACCCTGGGCCGGCAGGGGGTGCCGCCGAGACACCAGCGCCTGCTGCGGCAGACGAGCGATTCCCCTGGGCAGCCCGCAGCGCTCGGTAGAGCAGACCGGGGCTGGTCACGCACACGACATCGGCGTCCACGTCCATAGCCTCGAGGCGTTCCGCGGCGGCCAGGACCTCCGTCATCATTGCGCCCATGCCCACAAGCTGAACTCGCGGACGCTTCGTCGCCCGCAGCCTGAATCCACCGGCGATGACCTGTTCCCGACGACGGCGACGGGCAACCGGGTCGGTCGGAACCTCGGCCAACGACTGGTCGACTGCTCGGGTCGACAGACGCAGGTAGGCCGACTCGCCATCGAGCCTGCCCAAACGGGTGAGCGAGTGGAGCAGAGTCCACTCGACATCCTGTGCGAACGCGGGCTCGTAGGTCACCAGTCCCGGTATTTCCATGCCGGTCGAGGGGGTCGTGATCGACTGATGTGCCCCGCCTTCCGGTGCGAGCGTGACGCCCGAGGGGGTGCCCACGAGGATCGACTGCCCGCCGGCGTACATGCCGAACATCCACGGTTCGAGGGCACGATTGACGAAGGGGTCGTACATCACGCCGATCGGGAAGAGCGGCTGACCCCACCTGCTCCACGTCGCGCCAAGCTCCCCGAGCAGTCCGACCAGGTTCGTCTCGGCGATGCCCAGTTCCATGTGCTGACCGCTGGTCGATTCGTTCCACTGCAGGATCGTCTCGGCATCGTCGGCGAACCAGTTGCGGTCGGCCTCGGAACTCCACACGCCGACCTTGTTGACCCACCCGCCGAGGTTGGTCGTCGACGACACATCGGGACTGACCGTCACCACCCGGCGGGCCGTCTTGGGTGACTGCCTGCTCAGGTCCATGAGCACGCGCCCCAGCGCCGCCTGCGATGACGAGGTGCCCTTGTGCGCCCGCTCGAGGTCACGCGGCAGCTCGGTCTCGGCGGCCGGAGGGAACTCCGGACGTGCCAGCCGCTTCGCGCTCGCGTCGATGATCCGCCCGGCGGCAGAATCCTGGTCGAACCGGGCCCACGGTGCCTGCGTATCCTGGTTGCTGCGCCGAGCCAGAGCCGCATACTCCTCGTCGCTGATCAGCGCAGAGTGGTTCTGCGGATGCCCCGAGCTCGGCAGTCCGAACCCCTTGATCGTGTACGCGATGACCGCTGTCGGCTTCGAATCGTCGATCCGCGCGAAGGCGTCGAGGAGGGCCGGAATGTCATGCCCGCCGAGGTTCCTGATCGCATCCGTCAGCGTTGCGTCATCGAGGCCGCCCACCAGATCCCGCAGGATCTGTGCGTCCTCCCCGTCTCCGGGCAGTCGCTCCCGCAGATCGGCGGCGGAGCAGCGCAGCAGGCGCTGGTATTCGGGGTTCGACATCGTCAGTATCCGCTGTCTGAGCTCAGGCCCGCCGGGGCGGGCGAAGAGGCTTTCGAGCAGACGTCCGAACTTCACGGTGATCACCTGCCACCCGGCGGCGTCGAACATCGCTTCGATGCGTCCGGCGGCGATGTCGGGAATCACACGATCTAGTGACTGTCGGTTGAGGTCGACGATCCAGACGATTTCGCCGAGGTGTTTGACGTCGGGATCGATGACGGCTTCCCACACGGCGCCTTCGTCGAGTTCCGCATCCCCGACCAGGGAGTACTGTCGCCCGAGGCCGATGGGCTTGAGGGTCGAGTCGACATAGCGTCTGGCGATCGAGCCCCAGATGGGTGCCGTGGCGCCGATGCCGACGGAACCGGTGGAGTAGTCGGCCGGCACCGGGTCCTTGGTGCGACTCGGGTAGCTCTGCAGACCGCCGAAGGCCCGCAGGGAGTTCATGTCCGCCTCGTCGAGTTCACCGAAGAGGTAATTGATGGCGTGCCAGACGGGGCTGGCATGCGGTTTGATGCTCACACGGTCTTCGGCCCGCAGTTCGTGGAACCACAGAGCGGTTATGATGGAGGCGATCGAGGCACATGAGGCCTGGTGCCCGCCGACCTTGAGTCCGCTGCGGTTGGGACGGACGCGATTGGCATGGTGGATGATCGAGGTCGACAGCCACAGAATCCGATCGTGGATCTCATCGAAGGTCTCGAACGTCGAGGCTTGAGATGTCGCGGCCCCGAAGGGTGAGGCGTCGCCTGAGAATGGTGAGGCGTCCAGGTCCTCGCCCGCACTGGCACCTGTGCCCGTGCTGACGTCTGATTCTGTATTGATGGTCACGGTTGTCCTCCCGAAGTGTGCGTTCGACGTGTGCGTATGGATCCGTATTCGCGGCGGGTGCGCTGAGCCGGTGAGCTCACAGCACCCGCCGCTGGTGAGCGGGATCGCCCAGTGGGTCTCCGACGGAATATGTCGAACCTGACGTCGCTCACGTTGATGATCGACGGTGAAGCCATTCCAACGTGGTTGACCGGAATGCTCAATAGTCAGTTTTGAAACTGAGCAGATTGCTCATTCTCGACGCTCCGACAGTAGACTGTGTTGAACGTTTCGAGCATGCGATGTGGATCACAGACGATCGCGCACAGAAGTTCGAA
>NZ_JAKDJU010000280.1 GCF_030453725.1 Brevibacterium picturae | reverse complement strand
GGGCCGTGAACCGCAGACCGGGTCCTGCCCGGGCCGTATGCGGACGAGTGGACTCATGCCACCCGCTCGCACACAACCCGTTCAGAACCCGGTGTGGACAGCAATGTGCTGATCAGTCGCGCGGCTTCTCACGCATCTCGACGGTCTCGATGATGTCACCGGTCCGCAGATCGTTGAAGCTGCCCAGGCCGATGCCGCACTCGAATCCTTCGCGGACCTCGGTGGCATCGTCCTTGAAGCGGCGCAGGGACTCGATCTTGACCTTGTCCCCGATGACCACTCCATCACGGGTGACGCGAGCCGACGCGTTCCTGGTGATGTGACCATCGCGGACGATGGAGCCGGCGATGTTGCCGAACTTGGAGGACCGGAAGACTTCGCGGATCTCCGCGGTGCCTGTCTGGACCTCTTCGTACTCCGGCTTGAGCATGCCCTTGAGCGAGCTCTCGATGTCGTCGATCGCCTGGTAGATGACCGAGTAGTACCTGACGTCGACGCCTTCGCGTTCGCCCAGGTCGCGAGCCTTCGCTTCCGGACGCACGTTGAAGCCGATGACGATCGCGTTGTCGACCGTCGCCAGGTTGATGTCGTTCTCCGTGATCGCACCCACGCCGCGGTGGATGATGCGCAGGTCGACTTCATCGCCCACATCGATCTTGAGCAGCGAATCCTCCAGCGCTTCGACAGCACCGGACACGTCGCCCTTGAGGATGAGGTTGAGCATGTCGACCTTGCCCTCGGCCAGCGCCTTGGTGAAGTCCTCGAGGCTGATGCGCTTGCGACCGCGAGCCTGAGCTGCGTTGCGCTCGATGGCGTCACGCTTCTCAGCGATCTGACGGGCGGTGCGATCGTCATTTGTGGAGATGAACGAGTCACCGGCGCGCGGCACAGAGGACAGGCCCAGGACCTGGACCGGGCGGGACGGGCCCGCCGCGTCGACGAGCTGGCCGTTCTCATCGAACATCGCACGCACACGTCCGTAGGCGGTGCCGCACACGATGGCATCTCCCTGACGCAGGGTGCCGGATTCGACGAGCACGGTCGCAACCGCGCCACGGCCCTTGTCCAGCTTCGCTTCGATCGCGATGCCGCGGGCGGACTTGTCCGGGTTGGCGCGCAGGTCCAAGGCAGCATCGGTGGTCAACAGCACGGATTCCAGCAACTGGTCGATGCCCTCGCGCTTGAGCGCGGAGATCGGCACGAACATGGTCTCGCCGCCGTATTCCTCGGCAACCAGGTTGTACTCGGTCAGCTGCTGCATGACCTTGGCGGGGTTAGCGCCTTCCTTATCGGTCTTGTTGACCGCGACCACGATCGGCACACCCGCCGCCTGAGCGTGGTTGAGTGCTTCAACGGTCTGCGGCATCACGCCGTCATCGGCCGCGACCACGAGGATCGCGAGGTCCGTCGACTTCGCACCACGGGCACGCATGGCGGTGAACGCCTCGTGACCTGGCGTATCGAGGAAGGTGATCTTGCGATCGGCACCGTCGTGTTCGACCTCTGCCTGGTAGGCACCGATGTGCTGGGTGATTCCGCCGGCTTCGCGGGCTGCCACGTTCGCGGAGCGAATAGCGTCGAGGAGCTTGGTCTTACCGTGGTCGACGTGACCCATGACGGTGACGACCGGTGGACGTGCCGCGAGATCCTCGTCGTCCTCGTCCGCGGCTTCCGCGTCGAGGTCGATGTCGAAGGTCTCGAGCAGCTCACGGTCCTCGTCTTCGGGCGAGACGATCTCGATCTTGTAGCCGAGCTCCTCGCCGAGGACCTCGAATGTTCCCTCGTCCAACGACTGAGTGATGGTCGCCATCTCGCCGAGGTGGAAGAGCACCGTGACGAGGTTCGTCGGATCGGTGTTGATCTTCTCAGCGAAATCGGCCAGTGAGGATCCGCGACGCAGACGTACCGGAGTCGTGCCGTTGCCGCGTGGAACCGAGACGCCGCCGACCGACGGTGTCTGCATCTGTTCGAACTCGGCGCGCTTGGCCCGCTTCGACTTGCGTCCCTTCTGACGGGGACCGCCACCGCGGCCGAATGCACCCTGAGTGCTGCCGCGACCGCGACCTGAGCCACGACCGCCTGGGCCGCCGCCTGGTCCGCGACGACCGGCCGGTGCGCCACCTGGCGCGCCGCCCGGTGCTCCACCGGGTCCGCCGGCGGGGGCGTTTCCGCGTCCTCCGCCCCGGCCGCGGCCGGGAGCCGGCTTATTCAGCGCGGAGTTCTTCATCATCGACGGGTTGGGGCGAGGTGCGCCCGGACGCGGTGCCGGACGTGGACCTGCTGAGCCTTCCTCGCCGGCCGCACGAGGCTTCTCGCCCGGCTTCGGCATCCCCTGCGAATTCGCGAACGGGTTGTTGCCCGGGCGTGCACCCGGTCCGCCCTGTCCGCCTTGGCCGCCGGAGCGGTTGCCGGATTTGGATCCGCCCCGTCCAGCCGGTTTGGGCATGCCCTGTGCCGGAGCGAAGGGGTTGTTTCCGGGGCGAGCCGGCGAACGACCGCCGGGCTTCGGAGCAGCACCTGGCTTCGGTGCGGCCCCGGGCTTCGGAGCGGCACCAGGCTTGGGAGCGGCACCAGGCTTGGGAGCGGCACCTGGTTTCGGCGCGGGTGGAACCGCCCCCCGGGGTGGGGGGGGGCGGGGGGGGTCTGGTGGG
>NZ_JAKDJU010000279.1 GCF_030453725.1 Brevibacterium picturae | reverse complement strand
CGTCTTCTGACTGACGAAGTTGCAGAGGTATAAGGAAATGGCGATGGGGCCGTTCGGTGATTGTGCCTGCGAACGAGTGCTGTAAGTTGTTGGCTGTGACGTTATTGACCGCACGCGACATTCGCGAAATCGCCGCTGACATTGGTCTGCGCCCGACGAAGCAGAAGGGGCAGAACTTCGTCATCGACCCCAATACCGTGCGCTCGATCGTCACAGCCGCGAAGCTTGAGGGTCGCAGCAGCGTCGTTGAGATCGGCCCGGGTCTGGGATCGCTGACCCTGGGTCTGTTGGAAGCCGGCCATCATGTCACCGCCGTTGAGATCGACGAAGTCCTGGCCGCCCGCCTGCCTGCAACCGTTGCGAAACACGGGAGCGCCGCAGCCGCCGAGTCCGCGAACTTCGAGCTCGTCAATGCCGACGCCCTCAGTCTCACCGAACTGCCGACGGCTCCCGACGCCTTGGTCGCGAACCTGCCCTATAACGTTGCGGTCCCGGTGCTGCTGCATTTCCTCGAGATCTTCCCGAGCCTCAAGTCCGTGCTCGTCATGGTCCAACTCGAGGTCGCCGAACGCCTCGCCGCCGGCCCGGGATCCCGCACCTACGGTGTGCCCAGCGTCAAGGCCCAGTGGTATGGAGACGTCATACTGGCCGGACGCATCGGCAAGAACGTGTTCTGGCCGGCTCCGAACATCGATTCCGGGCTCGTCCACATCGACGTGAGCCGCACCCACCGCGACCCGGACGAACGCCGTCGCCTGTTCAGCGTTGTCGACGCGGCCTTCGCTCAACGTCGCAAGACCCTGCGCGCAGCACTGTCGACCTGGGCCGGCAGCCCCCAACGGGCCGAGGAACTCCTGCGTGCTGCAGGCATCGATCCCAAGGCACGCGGTGAGGCCCTGGGCGTGGCCGACTTCGAACGCCTCGCTGCAGCCCAGGGTGACGCCGCCGCAGCCCAGGTCGACACCGCCAACCAGGAAAGCCCACAGTCATGAGCGCGCAGCTGCACTCACGTCCCCACACCCTGACACCGGTGAAGGTGAAGGCACCGGGCAAAATCAACGTCCACCTCGGCGTGGGAGGTGCCGGCGACGATGGTTACCACGAACTCGCGACCGTGTTCCAGGCACTCAACCTCCATGAAACCCTGACACTCATCCCCGGTGGCAGCGCCTCGATCGTCGTCGGAGGCCGGTATGCCGATGCGGATGTGCCCCAGGACGAGTCGAACTTCGCCCGCAAAGCCGTCAACCTCCTCATCGCAGCCCTCGAAGACGACCGCGACGTCGATGTGCTGCGCGATCTCGACATCGTCATCGACAAACAGGTGCCCGTCGCCGGCGGCATGGGCGGCGGATCGGCCGATGCCGCCGCCGCGCTGTGCGGTGCCGCCCACCTCATCGGGGGAGTCGACGAGTCGATCCTCCACGACTGCGCGGTCGCCGTGGGTGCCGATGTCGCCTTCCTCCTCCGCGGGGGAACGGCCATCGGTCACGGACGCGGGGAGAAACTCAGCCCCGTCCTCACCCGCGGATCATTCCACTGGGTCATGGCCACCTCGGCGAGGCAGCTCTCGACACCGGCCATCTACTCACGATTCGACGAACTCACACCAGATCCCGAACCTGCCGTCGTGCCCGACGAGGTCCTCACGGCGCTCGCCGCTGGTGACCCGGATACATTGGCGACGGCGGCCGCCAACGACCTCACCGATGCTGCGATATCGGCCATGCCCGAACTCGCCGAGGTGATGGAGGCCGGACGTGACGCCGGTGCACTCCTGCCGCTGCTCAGCGGCTCGGGCCCGACGATCGGCTTCCTCGCCCGCGACGCCCGCCACGCACTCGACCTCGCGGTCCTGCTGCAGGCCACACGCGGAGTCAAGGAAGCGCTGCGGACCACGGGCCCGGCCCCCGGCGCCCACATCGTCGACCAGCTCTGATGGCCGGCGGCAACCTCCACGAGAGCCTGCTCAACTCGGTCGGGACAGACATCGTCACCGGCGCCCTGGCGGCGGGAACGGTCATCCGGGCCGAAGAGCTGCGCGTGCGCTATGAGGTCTCGCTGTCCGTGGTGCGTGAAGTGGTGCGAGTCCTGGAGTCCCTGGGGATGGTCAAGCCGATCCGTCGCCTGGGCCTGGTGATTCTGTCCATGGAGGAATGGACGATACTCGACCCACTGGTCGTGCGGTGGCGAATGGCCGCAACCCCGGCCCTGCAGCTGCGCTCGCTGACTGAGCTGAGAGTCGCCATCGAACCGCAGGCCGCGTACCTCGCGGCCGTCCATGCCTCAGCCGACGTGGCCGAGGAGGTCATGCGTTTGGCCGCCAGAATGCGCGCCAGCGGGCGCAAGGGTGATGTTGAGGCGGTGCTGGAGGTCGACATCGCCTACCATCGCGCAGTCCTGAGAGCCGGTGGCAACGAACTCTTCGCCTCCTTCGACACAGCCGTCGCCGAGATCCTGCGCGGGCGCACGCACGCCGGTCTGATGCCGAAGTTCCCTCATCCGGATGCGCTGCAATGGCACTTCGATGTCGCCGATGCCATCGGCAACGGGGACCCCGAGCGCTCCCATGCTGCGATGACGAAGATCATGACGCGCGCATTCACAGAGATGGAAGACGCCTGGGAAGGCCAGCCCCGCCTCAGAACGTACTGATCAGAAG
>NZ_JAKDJU010000278.1 GCF_030453725.1 Brevibacterium picturae | reverse complement strand
GGCTGGACTTCCTCGGACGTCTGGGAATCGGCGCCGTCCTCGCCGATGACATGGGCCTCGGCAAGACCGTGCAGCTGCTCGCCCTGGAAGCCACCGCCCGCGCACGCGCCTACGCCGCTGCTGACCCCGACACCATGACCAGTGCCCCGACCCTGTTGCTGTGCCCGATGTCGCTGATCGGCAACTGGGAAGCCGAGGCTGCCAGATTCGCCCCCAGCTTGCGCATCCTCGTCTACTACGGGCCGGCCCGTCCCCGCGGGGACGAACTCGATGCAGCTCTCGCCGAGGCGGACCTCGTCATCACCACCTACGCCACCGCATCCCGCGACATCGCCGAACTCGAACGCATCGGCTGGGTACGCGTCGTCCTCGACGAAGCACAAGTGATCAAGAACCGCCTCTCCCAGACCACCAAGGCCATCCGGCGTCTGAACGGGGGACAGAAGATCGCGCTGACCGGCACCCCGGTGGAGAACCGGTTGAGCGAACTGTGGTCGATCATGGACTTCGTCAACCCGGGAATGCTTGGCACCCCAGAGAAGTTCCGCGAACGATTCGCCCGTCCGATCGAGGTGAGGGCCGACGAGGAGCAAGCGCACCGCCTGCGTCGGATCACTCGGCCCTATATCTTGCGACGGACGAAGACTGATCCGCGGATCATCGACGATCTGCCGGAGAAGATCGAGATCAAACAGCACTACCGCCTCACAGTCGAACAAGCCTCGCTGTACCAATCCGTCGTCGCCGAGATGATGGGGCGCATCGAGGAATCGAGCGGTATCGAGAGACGTGGACTGGTGCTGGCGGCGATGACGAAACTCAAACAGGTCTGCAACCATCCTGCCCATCTCCTCCACGACGGTTCGGCGATCGGACAGAGGTCGGGCAAACTCGAGAGGTTCGAAGAGATCATGTCAGAGACCCTGGCTGAGGGGGATCGGGTGCTGTGCTTCACCCAGTTCACCGACTTCGGGGAGATGCTCGTGCCTCACCTTGCGTCCAAGTTCGACACCGATGTCGCCTATCTCGCCGGAAGCACCTCGAAGCAGCGTCGCACCCAAATCGTCAAAGACTTCCAGGAGCCGGACGGTCCGAGGATCTTTGTGCTCTCCCTCAAAGCCGGAGGCACCGGGCTCAATCTCACCGCTGCCAACCAAGTCGTTCACCTCGACCGCTGGTGGAACCCGGCTGTGGAGAACCAAGCCACGGACCGAGCGTTCCGAATCGGGCAGAAACGCCGGGTGCAGGTGCGCAAGTTCATCGGCATCGGTACCTTGGAGGAGAGGATCGACGCAATTCTCGAGGAGAAGAAGGAGTTGGCGGATATGGTTGTCGGTGAGGGAGAGTCATGGCTGACCGAGATGTCGACGGACAGTCTGCGTGACCTTCTCACCCTGTCGAAGGATGCCGTCGGTGAGTAAGTCATTCGGGTCCCGGTTCTATCCGCCGTCGAAGCCGCGCACGGTCGACGGCGGCATCCGCGCGAAATCGAAACGCGGTTCGATGGCCCAGGCCTGGTGGTCGACACGGTTCATCACCGTCCTCGAAGGCATGGGCATGGGCACCCGGCTGACCCGTGGCCGCAACTATGCCCGCCGAGGCCAGGTCCTCGACATCGACCTCGACGCCGGTCTGGTGAGCGCAACCGTGCAGGGCTCGAGAGCTCGTCCCTACCGCGTGCGCATCGGACTGCGCGCCTACGGCAAGGCCGAATGGGCGAGCATCGAGGAGAGAATGAACGAGGACGCCTGGTTCGTCGCTCAACTGCTGTCAGGGCAGATGCCCGCCGACATCGAGAAGCTCTTCGACGATGTGGGCCTCACCTTGTTCCCGATCAAGGGCGAGCTCACTCTCGACTGCTCCTGCCCGGACGCCGCCGTGCCGTGCAAGCACGTCGCGGCAGTGTTCTATCTGCTCGCCGAACAGTTCGATGAGGACCCATTTCGGATCCTCGCCTGGCGAGGACGCGAACGCGAGGACCTTCTCGAGCACCTGCACACCGGTTCGACGGCGGAGAACTCCGCCCCGGTGCCCTTGACCGAGCTCCTCGACGAGTTCTACTTCCAGCCCGCCCAGATTGTCCCGCCACGCCCGCTCGGGACGGCGGTCTCCGTGCTCGAACAGGTGCCACCGATTACCGTCACGGTGCGGAAGCAGCCCCTCGCCGAGGTGCTCCGCCCCGCCTATGAGGCGCTGGCCGAGGACGGCTGATCAGTGAGGTTGTCCAGAAGTCCTCTCACTCCAGCAGCTCGTCACGGTCCAGCACCGTGTCACGGTCTTCGATGATGTCGGCTCGAACCCACGAAGTCAGCAGTTCCGGTCGCCGGCTCATGAGCGAGCCCGCGGCGGAAGGCTGCCGGGTTGGAACTCGCCGTTCTGTTGAGGGTTCGCAGCACCACTGTGGTCATCTCCTGATCCTGGAAGTGGGCATCGGCGAGGCCGAGGTCGATGTGGTCGACCGGGATCTCGGGGTCAGTGCTGACTGACATCGATGCTCTTGTCTTGGCGGTGACTCCGCCGTCTTTGGGTGCCGGTCAATTACCATCGGGTAGCCTTCTTTAGGATGACGATTATGAAAGGTGCAAGTCAGGTGACGACAGCGGCGGACACGACTCGGATCGGCGATACAGCTCTGATCTTCGAGGGCGGTGGCATGCGGGCGTCGCTGACGAGCGGGATGGTCG
>NZ_JAKDJU010000277.1 GCF_030453725.1 Brevibacterium picturae | reverse complement strand
TAGCGTGCTGAGTCATCGGATTGTGCTGAGCCATCAGAAGGGTGGTTGCTCATCCGAGCCCCAGAACCACTGCTTCGCGCTCTGTTCGGAGTGGCCAGAGAATGGGTCGACGTATTCGACCCAGCCGGGGGCCTGACTGCCTTTGGCAGGACCAGTCGTCGACTGTGCGGTTTGTGACTGCGCGGTCGGCGGGTCTTCGTCTGCCGTCGCCGACTTCTTCTTGTGTCGATCTTTCCCGTTCGGTGGAGTCGCCGCGTCAGAAGATGCGGGTTCCGGCGCGGCGGCTTCCGGCGGGGGAGCAGTCGCGCGCGGCGGGGGTGCGGCGAAGTACTTGAGGAAGAGCTTGGCGTGTTCAACGTTGATCGGGTTGTCGGGCGGCATGACTTCGGTGGTGATTCCGTGTCTGAAAACGTATTCGAGCCGACCAGGCTGGACCATTCTGACTGAGAACTTCCGGTCTGTCTTCGCCTGGTGGTGGAGCCTGCAGACATTATGGAGGTTGCCGAATCGGGTCAGGCCGCCGCTCTCTGGGCTGTTGTGGTCGAACGGATCGATGTGATCGACCTCCGTGGACTCGGCGCGTCGGATGCATCCGGGCATCGTGCAGTTCATCCACTGGGCTGCGAGAGGCTGGCGGATGCTGTTGGGGATCGAGTAGCTGGTTGCCTTTGCGTCGAGTGGTGTTCCGGTCGCCGGATCGGTGAGGATTCGCGTCCATGTTGACGCATATCCGGCGAGCCTGCGCGCCATATCAGCAGGAAGAGGGGAGCCATCCGGGAGCATGCCGGCCAAATCGCATACGTCTGCAGAAGCCCACTGGTCCTCAGAGCTGTTCGTTGGTGATGGCGTCGTCGTGGCCGCCTCTGCACCGTCGTTCACCTCTGATCCGGGTGTTCGGCCAGCCGCTGTGCTCCCATCGTCTCCGGACCTGTCGAGGAACTGGCTGAGCAAGGTGAACAATGGGACGGTGATCGTCGTCCGTGCCTGGTGGGAGAGCCAATATTCCTGGGTGGGCATGTCGAGGAGAACCTCGTAGCTGACTGAACATGATGACTCGTCATGCGGGGATGAGGGATCGGTACCGAATCGTGCATGTGGGTCGGTTCCGGGCGGCCAGAAAGCTGCGTCAGGCGATGGCCTGCTGTTCTTCAGGGCTTCGAAGAACCGCGGATCGCGCATCCAGCTGTCGGACGCAGTCTGCCCCTCATTCTCGGCGCCGGCCGCTGGCAAGGACTCCTCACCCATCTGGCCGAAGGTTCGTTCGATGTATTCGAGCAGAGATTCCTCGGCAGACATGGGGACACCGTCGGGTCCCGTGAAGAGGCCGTCGATCGGAAAGTCCGTGCTCGACGTGTCCCCAGTTGTCGTGTTGTTGCTGGTGATTCGAAGTTTGAGCTGCGGTCGAGTGCGAGTGAATATGTCGAGCATGAGCGCATCGATGCCACGATCGTCGTCGAATGTCTCCCCAGGGTTCAGCTGGTCGCCGAACGCAGTGATGTTTCCCGTGTAGACGGATCGGGCGAATGCCTCGACCCTTCTATAGCACGCGTTGAGTTCTGGAGCTGGACCGGTGAGAGTGAGGTAGGCGGTACCGTCATCACCGGTGCTGATGTCGACCCGTCGGCGAACCGCGACCTTCTCGAGGGTTTCCTGTGCTGGTTGGGTCGCTGCGATCTTCAGTGCGAGAGAGCGTTTGAACGTTTCGATCGTGATATCTGCCCGCCTATCGGCCAGGTAGTCATCAATGCTCGGGAGGTACCTGAATTCGACGTCCCGGCAGCGCCGGGTCACGAAGGCGACGTGTTCAATGGTGAAGTCGCCGTCGCAGCAGCGCTGATGGAACTTCGGTAGTCCGTGCACGAGTGTCATCGCGGTGGTGATGTGCTTATAGGCTCCGGTCGTGGTGGCACCCAGGAGCGCCGAGTACTCGCTGATGTCTTCAGCCCAGGCGTACTGATGTGTCCAACCGTTGAATGTCGAAGTGGGCTTGAACGCGGGGAAGTCCGGAAGCTGCTCGGGGTGCTCTCGTGCCGCCCTCTGCTCACGACGCATCCGTCGTCGCGCTCCACGGTCCTTCTTTCGGCTCGAGTCGTTCTTTCGACTCGAAGTGGGCGAGTGCGCGCCTTCGCCTGCAATGGTCCCTTGTCCTGCATTCTCCTCGCGGTTGCCAGCGTACTCGCTGGTCCTTGTGTCGGAGCGGGCGCCGGGACGTTTGCGACCGCTGTGACGCTGGACGGTATCGGCAAGTGACGTGAAGATATAGGGAACGGTGAGATTGGGGCCGGCCAGACCAAGGTAGTGCGCAACCTCTCGGACGAAAATGCCGCTGGTTGCGTCCAAGGCCGCGAACTGTGCCTGGTCGCTGCAGGCGTAGACAGCTGATAGGTCTTTGAACGGCGAATCTTCGTCTATATCGAGGCAGCGACCGCTGAAGGTTGAGGAGTCGGAGCCGTCTGAGCGCACTCCGCAATCTGAACTGTCGTCGTTCATGTGCTTCATTGCGTTGCCTCCTCTCCACCGCTCTGTGGGGTCTGCCTGATAGCTTCGGCGTCTGTTCTCATTCTACCTGCGAAACTGATGGAGTACTAGAGAGATTCGAATAAAACTAGAATACAAATAGATCAGACCTTAGAACTTCAACGCCATATAGATGTATTGACCTGTCTCTGATGCTCGTCACTGTCAAAATA
>NZ_JAKDJU010000008.1 GCF_030453725.1 Brevibacterium picturae | reverse complement strand
TCGACATGCGCTATGAGAACCCTCTCTATCTGGCAGAGGAAGCCGCGGCCCTTGATCTGCTCTCGGATCAGCGTGTGGCGTTGGGCATCAGCCGGGGATCACCGGAACTGGCCGATCATGGCTGGGAAGCCTTCGGCTACAGCGACCACGACAGCGGCGATGCGAAGGCCGCGAACATGGCCCGCGCGAAGTTCGCTCGGTTCCTGTCTGCAGTCAGAGGGGAGGAACTGGCGCCGGCCGACCCGATTCAGTTCGGACCCGGGAAGAAGCTGCGCGTCGAACCTCATTCGCCCGGCCTCAATCAGCGCATCTGGTGGGGTGCCGGTACCGCGGCCACCGCCGAATGGGCAGCGGCTCAAGGCGTGAACATGATGAGCTCAACCCTCCTGACCGAAGCCACCGGCGCTTCCTTCGGTGAACTGCAGCGTGATCAGATCGACCGCTATCGCGCGGCGTGGCAGGCCGCAGATCATCACTGGACCCCACGAGTGTCTGTCAGCCGCAGCATCTTCCCGATCACCACGAACCTCGATGATCTCTACTTCGGTCGACGCTCCGGTGGACAAGGTGATCAGATCGGCGTCATCGACGGAGCTCGTTCGACCTTCGGCAAGACCTATGCGGGAGAACCCGATGACCTCATCGAATCGTTGAAGGCCGACCCTGCCGTCGAGGCCGCGGACACGGTGCTGCTCACGATCCCCAGTCAGCTGGGTGTCGATTACAACCTCCACATCCTGGAGTCTTTCGCCAGCTACGTTGCACCGGCTCTGGGGTGGGAGTCCAATACTGCTGGACCGGTGACCGGGCACGCAGGGTGATTCCGCCCGTGGTCTGAGCGCAGACACGTATGATGAGACAGTCCCCTTATAGGGGGCAGTCGAATCGATGTGGTTTCGTGCGGTGATCTCTGTGCGGGATACGGTCTGAACAGAGGTGATCAGGTGGGCGACGGCCAGCGGATGAATCAGGTTCAGAGACGAATCGTCCTGATCGGTCTCGTTCCGCTCTTCATGTCGCTGCTCTCGGTCTCGATCATCAACGTCGTCCTGCCCTCCATTGAGACCGACCTCGAGGCATCCTCGTCGGCGCTCCAATGGGTCCTCACGGGCTATGCACTCTCATTCGGAGTCGTGCTGGTCGCTTCCGGCCGGGCCGGTGACGTCTTCGGGCGCGGTCAGCTGTTCATGATCGGAGTCGGCCTGTTCGGCCTGGCATCGCTCGTCGCCGGCATCGCACCCGGGACGCTGACCCTCAATATCGCCCGTGTCTTCATGGGGCTCGGATCGGGACTGCTCAACCCGCAGGTCGTCGGTCTGCTGCAACAGTACTTCCACGGGCCGCAGCGCGGACGGGCCTTCGGGCTGATGGGCACTACCGTCGGGCTCTCTGTCGCCACCGGGCCAGTCCTCGGTGGTGTCTTCATCGCGCTCTTCGGCCCTGAGCTGGGCTGGCGTGCGGCGTTCCTCGTCAACGTGCCATTCGCCGTCATCTCCCTCATCCTGGCCAAGAGCTGGCTGCCGAAATCAGCCTGGCACCCCATCGCGGGCACCGACAACACCGATGCGGACTCAGCGGACTCCTCGGCGACTGATCGCACGTTCCCGAAACGGGATCGCGACCTCGACCCGGTCGGAGTCATTCTTCTGGGAATCGGAGTCCTCTTTGTGCTGTTGCCCTTCGTCGAGTCGTCGGTCGGGTGGTTCATCTGGCTCTGCCTGCCGCTGGGACTCTTCACGATCTGGCTCTGGACGCGATGGGAGCGCAGGTACTCCGCTCGTGGGCACGCACCCATGGTCGATCTCAAGCTGTTCGGCATCAAGAGCTTCAGCAACGGCTCGATCATCATCACCCTCTATTTCATGGGCGTGACCAGCGTCTGGGTGCTGATCGCCATGTACATGCAGCAGGGCCTTGGGCACACCGCACTGGCTGCAGGAATGATCGGACTGCCGGCCGCGCTGCTCTCCGCTGTATCGGCGGATGTGTCCGGTCGCTTCGTATTCCAGATCGGACGCAGGCTCGTTGTCTGGGGGATCATCACTTGCCTGGTGGGCCTGGTCTCCACGATCGGAGTCGTCTTCCTGCTCACGCAGGGCATCGGCAGCGAATGGTGGATGCTGCTGACTTTGTGCTTCATCGGTGCTGCACAGGGCATGGTCATCAGCCCCAACCAGACCCTGACGCTGCAGGAAGTGCCCCTGAAGTACGCGGGCTCGGCCGGGGGAGTACTGCAGACCGGCCAGCGCATCGGAACGTCGATGGGTTTGGCCATCATGACCGCATTGGCCTTCGCCGTCACCGCCGTCAGCGACTGGAACATCGGCATGATCAGCTCATTCGCAGCGATTGCGGTCATCGTGGTCGTAGCCGGAATCGTCGGTCTGACCGAAGTCAGGCGCGGTCGCCGCCGTCAGCTCTGAGCGCAATAATGTTACTGATTTTAGACAATCCGAAGTGTCCCCATGTGGAAGACTGTTTACGCACGTTTGCCCATGGAAGGACATATGGTGGTTGAGGCGGTACACGATCTGGACCTGGCTCTGGAGGAGCTGGTGCGCTCGGGTGGGATCGAAACCTATTTCGCCCCCGTCGTCGACGCGTACACATTCGACAAGGTCGGCTATCAGATCCTTCAGGCCCCCATCGATGACCCGGCTCTCGGCCATGCCGAATCCGAAAATCTCCGGCGGGAGATGCATGCTTCGGCGATGATCGGCGACATCGATGCCTCGCTTCGAGCAACGGCTCTGAGAACCGCCGAGGCGGCCGGGCTGCCCAAATCGAACCGACTCTTCCTCCACGCCGAGGGCGAATCCTTCGCCACACTCGAAGATCGCACCGAAGAGCCCGACCGGTCGGTCATTCTTCAGCTCGACGCCTCCCGAGTGTCCTCCTCCCCGGCGTCCGTGCTCCGCGCGGTCCGCCAGGCGAGGTCGATGGGCTGGGGCGTGGGAATGTCATCGGTCGGCGCGGATCTGCGCAGCACATCCTTCGTCCCCCTGGTCAACCCCTCTGTGGTCGGCCTCCACCCCGATGTCCTGCGCATCGACAGCGATTCGCATCTGGCGGAGCTCAATCGGCTCCTCCACGCTCACCTCGAGCGCACCGGTGCAGTGATCCTCGCCGAAGGTGTGACGACCGAAGATGATTTCGATCGGGTCAGAGCACTCGGCGCACGCTTCATGTCGGGGCCCTTCTTCGGCCCAGCGACCAAGGAGCCCGAACCTTTCACGGAGCCGATCGAAGACGGACTGGTCGACCACTATTCGCGAAACCTCCCGGCGCTGGGAACTCCCTACTCGATTGCCCAGGGGCTGCGGCGTGAACCGCTGGTGATGAACCGTGAGCTCCTGATCGCGCAGATCGCCGCTCTTGAAGAGCGGGCTCTGGCCTCGGGTGCTGCAACGGTCACCCTCGGCGTCTTCGGCGAGGATGAAACCTTCTCCCAAGCCACCCGTGATCGCTATGAACGCATTCGTGACACAGTCGGTCTGACCGCCATGTTCTCCGGCGGATTCACACAACCCCCGATCCCGGGAGTGCGCACAGGCGTGGTCGACGCCTCCGATCCAATGCGCAATGAGCACGGCGTCGTCGTGGTCGGGCCGGATTGGTCTGGTCTCGTCGCCGCATCCAAGCGCAACGACCCCGGCAGCGACGGCCAGACAGTGTTCGACGTCTACATCACTACTGAGCGCTACACCTGCGTCGACGCAGCCCGAAGTGCACTGACACGCATTTCGCCCGTCACCTCGGCGAGCTGACTCACCTAGCCGGCCCACATCATTGAGCTTGGAATCGTCGGCGGTCGCGACCCGAGATTCTGTTGCTCGGCGTACCACGGGTGGGCCGAATGGGGCCGGACTGCCAGTTGGTGCTAATCTTGTTTCTGGCTCGCCCCCGTAGCTCAGCTGGTCAGAGCAGGGAACTCATAATTCCTTGGCCGCCGGTTCAAGTCCGGCCGGGGGCACCACGGCGTCAGTCGCCGTTCTTCACCCCGCGCCCGTGGCCGCCCGGGGTGTATACAGCTCCGGAGAGGCGCGACGGCCCTCCAACCGGCACCGGGGCGGCCATCGGCCACCATTCGTGCAACGCGTTCTTTCTCCGATTCCATCTCTGAGACGATGTTTGCAAACGTTGCCGAGGCCTTCTTGTTGTTCGCCGGTCTGCGGCTTCGAACTGTGTGCGTCGGCGCACCGTCTTCAGAGGAGGCGAATTCGATGGCGAACTCGGCGCCGAGTTCGTTCGCGACCCGGCCCGCTATGTCGATGCCCACAGCCGTGAAAGCACGGGCAGCGCTCGGCGACTTCCACTCCAGATCCGAATCCAGCGAATCGTAGTACGACTGCTCCCACTCTTGCAGCACACGAATCAGTTCGGACGAGAGCCCGGAGTCCATATAGTCCACCGGCCCATCCAGCCAGAGCACGGTGTGCGCATAGTCCGGGAACATTCGTACAGTGTGCGGCTTCCTGTTCTCTTGCACCATCCCGCAATCGTAGGTCACGCAGTCGAGGGATGCTTACTGGTGGTCTTCTGTGTCCGGGAAACGGGCAGCTCGCAGAGACGCTCTCATCATGTGCCTTTGGGGAACTCGACCACACGCGACGCCACCAGGTATTTCAGTGCTTGGTGCACAGGCAAATCTCGTCTATCATTGGCTGTAGCACCTCCTTTCGGATCGTAGGGGAAGACGTATCCGAGGTAGGAGGCACAAATGGATATGACACAGGGCGTACTATTCGTCCACTCAGCACCTCGCGCGCTATGCCCGCACATCGAATGGGCAGCGGGCGGGGCTATCGGTGCACAGGCCCGCTTCGACTGGACACCCCAGCCGGCGGCACCAGGCCTTGTGCGCGCCGAAGTCTGCTGGCGTGCGCCAGCGGGTTCGGGTCCGCGCATCGCTTCAGCCCTCCGCGGCTGGGAGTCGTTGCGCTATGAAGTGACCGAGGAGCCCTCCGCCGGAGTCGACGGTGGACGTTGGAGCCACACTCCAGATCTCGGCATCTATCACGCAGTCACCGATTCTGCCGGCAACATTCTGGTCCCCGAGGACCGCATCCGCTCCGTCATGGAACGTGCCTCCGGTGATCCGATCAAACTCTCCACTGAGATGGCTCTGGCCCTGGGCGAAGCCTGGGACGAGGAGCTCGACGCCTTCCGCCACGCAGGCGAGGGCGCGCCGGTTCGCTGGCTGACGAAGGTCGGCTGAGTCTCCAACTGAACCACCCGGCACAGCAGCGTAGCCGCCGACCAGACGGTTCGACCGAAGCTTGGTCGTCACTGCTGACTGCTCTGGGCACACCTGCCTACCTCGGGTGTGCCCAGAGTCGTGTCCGCTCAACGCCTCAATCGATGCCAATTCGGAATATGTCGTCGCCAGCGACGACGTACTCGAGCTTGGTGTCGAAGCGAGCCAGCAACGCGCCGCACCTGTCATGGCAGCACAGTGAGACCGGCTCCGCCCCACCACGGGCAACCCCGCCACTGACAGCCTCGCCCGTCGTCAGCCCTGCCTGACGTCAGCCGACCCGACACGGCCCGGCTCACACAGCAATTCAGGCCCCCAGCAACGAAGCTGGGGGCCTGAAAGCTGTTGTTGCATCACGTGGAGGCGAACATGGCCTCCGCAGCCGTCAGTGAGTCATCACTGAGACATCAGCGGAATAGCATCACACGGATTTGAAGGCGACGACGGCATTGTGCCCGCCGAATCCGAACGAATTCGAGATCGCGGCAATGTCTCCGGCAGGCAGTTCTGCAGGAGTGTCGCGGACGATGTTGATGCCCACGACCTCCGGGTCGACCTCGTCGATGTTGATCGTCGGGGGAGCTGTGCGTGTCTGCAGCGCCTTGACCGTCAGTATCGACTCGACAGCCCCCGTTCCACCCAGCAGATGGCCGGTCATCGACTTGGTGGCGCTGACCAGGGCATCGCCGACGTGAGGGCCCAGCAGTTCGCTGATGGCCAGCGACTCAGGAATGTCACCGACCGGAGTCGAGGTCGCATGGGCATTGACGTGCTTGATGTCGGCGGGGCTGAGCTCCGCATTGTCCAGCGCGCTCTGCATCGCTCGCAGCGCGTACTGACCGCCGGGTTCACCACCGGTGATGTGGTAGGCGTCGTTCGAAATGCCCCAGCTGGACACCTCGGCGTAGATTGTCGCACCACGCGCCTTGGCGTGCTCTTCGGTCTCCAGGATGAGGGTTCCTGCACCCTCGCCCATGACGAATCCATCGCGATCGACGTCGTAGGGGCGAGATGCGGTCTCAGGGGAGTCGGTGCGGCGTGACAGCGCCTGCATGGAGTTGAAGGACGCGATCGTGATTGGGTGGATCGCGGCCTCGGAACCACCGGCGATGACGATATCGGCGTGGCCGTTGGCCACTACGTCGTAGGCGTGACCCAGGCTCTCGGTTGACGAAGCACAGGCGGAGACCATTGTCTGGACACCTGCGCGGGCCTTGAACTCCATACCGATTGCCGCGGCAGGGCCGTTGGGCATGAGCATCGGTACAGTCAGGGGCATGACCCGGCGTGGGCCCTCTTCCTGAAGGGTGTCCCAGGCGTCGAGCAGGGTCCAGACTCCGCCGATACCGGTCGCCCAGGAGACTGCGGTGCGGTCAGGATCGGTCTCCTCGAGCCCGGCGTCGGCCATGGCTTCACGAGCGGAGATCAGAGCGAACTGTGAGGAGGGGTCGAGGCGTTTGGCCTGGACGCGTTTGAGATTGTCGGGAACGACCTGTGGGTCGACCTGTGCTGCGAAGTCGACGGCGAGACCGTACTTCTCGGACCAATCATTGTCCATTGTGTGGACGCCGGACTCGCCGGCCAGAGCGGCTTGCCACGTGGCATCGGCCGTCGCGCCCAATGGGGTTACCGCACCAATCCCGGTGACGACAACTTTAGGTGTCATGGTACAAACCTCGTCGATAGAGTGGACACGGCCCGTCTGTGGACGGGCCGTGTTCGGCTGGTTTCTCAGGCCTCTTGAGCCTTGTTGATGTAGTCAACAGCGTCCTGGACGGTGACGAGGTCCTTGACGTCGTCATCCGGAATCTTCACGCCGAACTTCTTCTCAGCGTTGACGACGATGGTCATCATCGAGATGGAGTCGATGTCGAGGTCATCGGTGAAGGACTTGTTGGCCTCGACTGCTTCCACAGCCAGACCGGTTTCTTCGTTGACGATCTCTGCCAGTCCAGCGAGGACTTCAGCTTCGGTGAATGCCATTTCTTTCCTACTTTCTAGTGTCAGCCGAGGGTTGTTCGACCGGTTGAGGAACTTTTCGACGAGTGTCCCGCCGAATATCTTAGAACATTCACGGAGAGTTTTCCGCGAATGGCCCCGTTTAAGGGAGGCGGATCACCTGGGCACCGAAGACCAGACCGGCTCCGAAGCCGATCTGCAGGGCCAATCCTCCACTGAGTTCGGGCTGTTCGCGCAGCAGACGTTCGGTGGCCAACGGGATGGAAGCCGCCGAGGTGTTGCCGTTGTCTGCGATGTCGCGCGCGATGACGACGTGTTCAGGAAGCTTGAGCTGCTTGGCAAGTTCGTCGATGATGCGCATATTGGCCTGGTGGGGGATGAAGGCCGCGAGGTCGGAGGCGTCGATGCCCGATTCGGCAAGTGCCTCCTTGGCAACCTCGGCACCGTCCCAGACGGCCCAGCGGAAGACGGTCGGCCCGTCCTGGCGCAGAGTCGGGAACGGTGTGTCGCGGTCGTCGCGGACGTCGTAGAGCGACTCGGTCATGCGGATCGTCGACCAGTTCTCGCCCTTCGAACCCCAGACGGTCTTCGAAATGCCGGGCTCATCGGATGAAGAGACGACGACAGCGCCGGCTCCATCACCGAGGATGAACGAGATCGAACGATCCTCGGGATCGATGACCTCGGAGAGCTTCTCAGCACCGATGACCAGAATGTTGTCCATCGCACCCGAACGCACGAGAGCGTCGGCCTGACCGATGCCATAGCAGTACCCGGCGCAGGCCGCGCTGATGTCCCATGCGGGGATGGGGCCGGTACCCAGGCGGGCGGTCAGCGCCGCTGCCGCAGATGGGGTGAAATACTCGAATGTGACGGTGGAGATGATGATGCCGCCGATGTCTTCGGGTTTGAGACCCGAAGAGGCGATCGCCTCGAGAGCGGCTTCTTCACACATATCGAGGACGCCGACATCCTTGCTGGCGCGACGCCGTGTGATGATGCCGGTGCGCTGGCGGATCCATTCGTCCGAAGAGTTGATCGGGCCTGCGATGTCATCGTTGGTGACGAGGTTCTCGGCACGGTAGGCGCCGATGCCCGTGATCGTGGAGAAGCTTCCGGGTTCTGCGGTCTTCAGTGTAGGCATGGTGGTCTTCCTTTGATGGTCAGGCGTGGGCCGCGGCGAACTCACGCGCACCGTCGAGGTCGGCGGCGGACTTGATGGCGAATGTCTCCACGCCCTTCATGGCGCGTCGTGCGATTCCGGTCAGAGTGCCGCCGGGAACGAGCTCGATCATTCCGGTGACCCCCGCGTTCAGCAGAGTCTCCTGGCACAGATCCCAGCGGACCGGGTTCGTGACCTGCTTGACGAGACGGTCCACGTAGTCCTGACCGCTCTCGACGACTGTTCCGTCGGAGTTGCTCAGGATGTAAGTGGCAGGATCTGCGACCTCCAACGCCGAGGCGGTGGCGTTCAATTCCTTTGTCGCAGGCGCCATGTACTCGGTGTGGAAGGCACCAGCCACGGGCAGAGCGATGACACGTGCCCTCTCCGGCGGGTTCTCGGCCAGCTTCTCCAGGTCCGCCAACGATCCCGCTGCCACAGTCTGTCCGCCGCCGTTGACGTTGGCAGGGCTGACACCGGCTGCCTCGATGGCGGCCAGAACGTCGGCCGGGTCGCCGCCGACGACGGCCGACATGCCAGTCGGAGTCTGGGCCGCCGCAGCTGCCATACCTGCTCCGCGCACTGCGACGAAGCGCATGGCATCGGCAGGAGAGAGGACACCGGCGATCTGCGCGGCAGCGATTTCACCGACCGAGTGCCCGGCGACATACTCTGCCCGAGCTCCGAGCTCAGCGGCGCAGGCGATCGCTGAAGCGACGAGCAGCGGCTGTGCCAGTGCTGTGTCCTTGATGGTCTCGTCGTCCGATTCGGTTCCGTGCAGTCGCAGGTTGATCCCGGATGCGGCGGAAAGTTCGTCGATCTGTGCGGCGAAGGCGTCGAGTTCCAGGAAGGAACTCAGAAAGCCCGACTTCTGGGCCCCCTGGCCCGGGCACGTGATTGCTAGCACTCAGTTCTCTTTTCGCTCGACTTCAATGGTCAATCTAGTGGATGGTGTGCTGTGCTCAGTGTGTTTTGTCGGTGTTCGACAATAGCCCTGCATCTGACAGTCGCCCGTAGACCAATGCGATGTGGATGACGAAGGCATCACGGGAGATCGTCGGATCGAGTGAGATCGCCGAGGTGATCTTCCGCAGCCGGTATCTCACCGTGTTCGGATGGACGGAGAGGGCCTTGGCCGTGGCTTCCAGGGACGACCCGAACTCGACGTAGGCGCTGACCGTCTTCAGCAGCTGTCCGGTCCCCGACGTCAGTGGTTCGTAATAGCGGCTGATGAGTTCGCCCAAGGCGACGGCGTCTCCCGACAGTGCGCGTTCGGGCAGGAGCTCTTCGGCCTTGACGGGACGTGGAGAGTCGGGACGGGCCGTGGCCGCCTTGAGTGCCATGATCGCTGCCTTCGCCGAGGTGGCGGCCTCCGCGAGACTCGGAACACTGGGTCCCACGATGACCTCCGAGGGTCCGAAGCAGTCGGAGAGATCCTCAACGGCCGTATCGAGATCGGTGGCACCGCCGAGGACGATGAGCAGGCGGTTGTCGTGAATGCCCACGAGCGCGTCATCGGCCCATTTCCGGGCCTTACGTCGGATGACGTCGAGGCCTCGCTTGGCCGATCTCTGCGGAGCCCGCCCGACGAGGACGCTGACGGGACCCTCGGACTGCCAGCCGAAGGCTGCGGTGCGGCTGGCCAGTTCATCGACGGAATCGCCGCGGACCAGGGCATCGACGACCATGGCTTCCAGACGAGCATCCCAGCTGCCTCTGGCCTCGGCGGCGCGGGCATAGACATCGGCGGCGGCGAAGGCGATCTCACGGGAATAGACGAGGACGGCTTCCCGCAGCGCCGGCTGTTCGACCGTGCGCGCAATGTCGGGCACTCTCTCCTCAACGACCTCGACGACGACCTTGAGCAGCTGGAGCGTCTGCTGCAGGCTGATGGCGCGGATGAGATCGCGGGGGGCGGATTTGAAGATCTCGCTGACGACTCGCAGGTCCGTATCCGGCTTGCGGTACCAGTCGATGAATGACGAGATGCCCGACTGGGCCAACAGTCCGACCCAGGAACGGTCGGAGGGAGACATGCCGCGGTACCAGGGGAGCCGAGCTTCGAGTCGCTGCAGGGTCACAGTGGAAAGGACTCCCACTCCGGCCCGCAGACGTCGTGCCGTCTCTGCGCGGCGCCGGAGCGTCTCGGCATCAGTTGTCATAGGCACCATTTTAAACGCTTCGGCACAATTTGCTTGTATGCGACACACAAGGTTTTGTCGATTGACACAAGTATGGCCGGAGCCTTGGAGGCTCCGGCCATACTCTGTGCGGTATCGATTTCACCGCCTAGTGCGGTGGGTTCAGGCCCCCGCGCCTTCGGTCGATCCCGACGCCCCCGCGGTGACGTCGTCGAGCTGGTACTTCCGCGCCGCCTCGGCGGCCTTGTCAATCGAGATCGCGCCGGTGTCGGCCAAGGACATCAGAGCCTGAGTCACGACCGAGGGTCCGTCGACATGGTAATAGCGGCGAGCGGCCGGACGGGTGTCCGAGATCGCATAGCCGTCGGTGCCCAGGGAGGTGAAGTGGCTGGGCACGTACTGGCGGATCTGATCCGGAACCGCGCGCATGAAGTCCGAGGTCGCCACAACGGGTCCATCGACCTCGGCCATCTTCTGGGTCACGTACGGCACACGTGCTTCGCCATCAGGATTGAGCAGTCGCTCGTCTTCGACGGCCAGGCCGTCGCGACGCAGCTCGGTCCATGAGGTCACCGACCACACATCGGCCGATACGCCCCAATCCTCGGCCAGGAGCTCCTGCGCCTCGAGGATCCACGGCACACTCACGCCGGAGGCCATGAGCTGCACCTTCGGGCCGCCGTTGTCCGGTCCCTCGGACAGTAGGTACATGCCCTTGAGAACACCCTCGACGTCGAGGTCCTCCGGCTCAGGAGGCTGAACCATCGGCTCGTTGTACATGGTGAGGTAGTACATGACGTTGGGGTCGCGTTCGTCGTCCGGATCGTACATGCGGTGGATGCCGTCGCGGACGATGCGGGCGATCTCGTAGGTGTAGGCAGGATCGTAGGACACGATGGACGGATAGGTCGACGCCAGCAGGTGCGAATGACCGTCACCGTGCTGGAGGCCCTCCGCCACCAGGGTTGTCCGGCCGGCGGTGGCGCCGAGGACGAATCCGCGGGCCATCTGATCGCCCGCCGCCCAGAAGAAGTCGCCGCTGCGCTGGAACCCGAACATCGAATAGAAGATGTAGAACGGGATCATCGGCTCGCCGTGGGTGGCGTAGGAGGTGCCGACGGCGGTCAGCGCCGCGGTGGCACCGGCCTCATTGATGCCCATGTGAAGCAGCTGGCCGTCGGTGGCTTCCTTGTAGGCGAGGAACAGGTCGCGGTCGACCGAGATATAGTTCTGGCCGTGCGGGTTGTAGATCTTCGCCGTCGGGAAGAACGAGTCCATGCCGAAGGTCCGGGCCTCGTCGGGGATGATCGGCACGATGCGCTTGCCGAATTCCTTCTCCCGCATGAGGTCCTTGAGCACACGGACGAATCCCATGGTGGTTGCGATCGTCTGTTTGCCCGAACCGCGCTTGCCCGCGTCGAAGGCCTTGTCGGAGGGAAGCTTGAGATCGATGTGTGTGCTGCGTCGTTCGGGGGAGTACCCGCCCAATGCGGCGCGGCGTTCCTGCAGGTACTTGATCTCCGGAGCGTCCTGCCCGGGGTGATAGTACGGCGGCAGCTTCGGGTCGGCCTCCAGGTCCTTGTCCGAGATCGGGACCTGGAAGTGATCGCGAGCCAGCTTGAGGTCATCGATCGTCATCTTCTTCATCTGGTGGGTCGCATTGCGGGCCTCGAAGTGAGGTCCGAGCGAGTAACCCTTGACGGTCTTGACGAGAATGACCGTCGGCTGACCGGTGTGCTCGGTCGCCGCCTTGTATGCGGCGTAGACCTTGCGGTAGTCGTGACCGCCGCGCTTGAGGTTCCAGATCTCGTCGTCGGTGTAGTCCTCGACCATCGTCTTCGTGCGGGGATCGCGGCCGAAGAAGTTGTCGCGGACGAATCCGCCGGACTCACCCTTGTACGTCTGGTAGTCACCGTCGGGGGTGGCATTCATGAGGTTGACCAGGGCCCCGTCACGATCCTTGCCCAGCAGGGCGTCCCATTCGCGCCCCCACACGACCTTGATGACGTTCCATCCGGCGCCACGGAAATAGGCTTCGAGCTCCTGAATGATCTTGCCGTTGCCGCGCACCGGACCGTCGAGGCGCTGCAGATTGCAGTTGATGACGAAGTTGAGGTTGTCGAGCTCTTCGAAGGCGGCGACGTGGAGCATGCCGCGGCTTTCCGGTTCGTCCATCTCACCGTCGCCGAGGAACGCCCAGGTCTGCTGTCCGGACGTGTCCTTGATGTCGCGGTTGTGGAGGTACTTGTCGAACTGCGCCTGCGCTATCGCGTTCACCGGGCCCAGGCCCATCGACACGGTCGGGTGCTCCCAGAAGTCGGGGAGCTGATGAGGGTGCGGATAGGAGGGCAGTCCGGCGGGCTTGCCGTCGATCTGGTGGGACTGCTGCTGACGGAAGCCGTCGAGGTCCTGTTCGCTCATCCGGCCTTCGAGGTAGGCGCGAGCGTACATGCCGGGGGAGGCGTGACCCTGGTAGAAGATATGGTCGCCGCCGCCGGGATGGTCCTTTCCCCGGAAGAAGTGGTTGAGACCGACTTCGTAGAGTGTGGCAGAGGACGCGTAGGTGGAGATGTGTCCGCCCACCTCGACACCGGGCCGCTGTGCTCGATGGACGAGCATTGCGGCATTCCAACGGTTCCAGCGCCGATAGCGGCGCTCGACCTCTTCATCACCGGGGAACCACGGCTCGTTCTCTGGGCCGAACGTGTTCACATAGTCGGTGGCAGTCAGGCTGGGCACACCGATGCGCTTCTCCCGCGAACGCTGGAGCATTCGCAGCATCACGTAGCGTGCCCGTGACCGTCCGCCCTCGTCGATGAGGCCGTCCAGCGATGCCAGCCACTCCTCAGTCTCCTCGGGATCGATGTCGGGCACCTGGCTGGGCAGTCCGTTGAGAATCGGTCCGCCCTGTTTCCGGTTGTCCACGGTGTGGTCCTCTCTTCCGCTCCACGATCTTCGTTGTGTCGAGATCCGGCTGTTCAAGTGGAATGGACGTTCAAATCATGATTGAGTCCAGGGTCCACCAGATACTCCCATCAGCCTAGTACTCCCGCGAGAACTTCGCTGGGCCGAAATTCTGTGATCTCGATGACGAGTTCGTGGTCTTCGATGCCCTTTGAGGCCGATTGCATCACCTTGACGCGCCGCCATTTGCGCCCGCGACACACTTGACGGAACAATAAGGGCATGAGTAACTCCTCTCCTGAAAGGACATCTTCCACGTCGACCCTCCCCAACGAGCTGGGCCAGAACCTTGGTTTGGCTGCGGGAGACTATGTGCAAGAAATCGGCTACGACGATGACGTCGACTTGGACCTGTGCCAGGCGATCGAAAACATCATCGGTGAGAAAATCGCGGACGGTGATGTCGACGATGTCTTCGACATCATTCTGATGTGGTGGCGTTCCGACGATGACGACCTCATCGATGGTCTCGTCGACGCACAGGCCACATTGAAGGATGGCGGAGTCGTCTGGCTCCTCTCTCCCAAAGCAAGTCGCCCCGGCCACATCAGCCCGGCCGACATTTCTGAGGCAGCTCCCACGGCTGGCATGCACGTGACCTCAACGGTCAGCGCAGCCGATCACTGGGCCGGTTTCCGTTTGGTGGGCAAGAAGAACCATTCATGATCCTTCGGCCCGGAGACCGGGCCCCTGATTTCTGCGTTCCCGATCAGTTCGGGTCCACGCTCCACCTCGCAGAGGTTCGCAGTCGATCGGCTGTCATCCTCGTCTTCCTTCCGTTCGCCTTCTCGCCCGTGTGCGGTGACGAGATCAAAGCCGTTGACGACCTGGCGCAGTCACTGGCGGATGCGGCTGAACCGGTCGAGATCATCGGCATGTCCGTCGATTCGAAGTACACACTCGCCGCGTGGTCAGAAGCTCGTGAGGTCAGTCTTGGCCTCGGTTCGGACTTCTGGCCACACGGAGAGGTGGCGAAGTCCTACGGGGTCTTCGACGATGTTCACGGCGTGGCTGAGCGTGGAGTCTTCGTCATCTCTTCAACAGGTACGATCGTGACCAGTCGTCAGGTCGCTCGAACCGAAACCCGTGACTTCTCCGTTGATGTCGCTCATGCTCGAGCACACTGCGGCAGTGGTACAACGGCACTGTGACACTCAGGTCGTCCAAGGAGGAATGAACCATGGCTACCATCTTCACCAAGATCATCAACGGCGAGATTCCCGGCACCTTCGTCCACCAGGATGATGTGTGCGTCGCTTTCCTCGATGTCGCACCGATGACCGAGGGCCACGTCATGGTCGTGCCCAGGGAGGAGATCTCACACTGGATCGACGCCGACCAGGATCTGCTCGACCACCTGATGGCGGTGGCGCGACAGATCGGACGTGCCCAGCAGGAGGCCCTCGACTGCGAGCGCATCGGCCTGCTCGTCGTCGGCTATGAGGTCCCGCATCTGCATATCCACGTCCTGCCGACGAACTCGATGGACGACTTCGACATCTCGGACCGTGCACCCATGCAGAGCCCCGAAGCGCTGGCAGGGCCCGCCGAGAAGATTCGGCGAGCCCTGGAACGGCAGTCCTGATCAGGCGTCGAGACCGGCGCGACTGATCAGCTGATCATCGTTCGCCGGCTGCGTCGGCGTCGAGGTAGAGGTTGAGTGAGTCTCTAACCAGCTCTGCCCCCGCCACGCCACCGTAGTTGGCGCCGAACCGTGGATCGCTGACGTACATATCGGCGAGAGCGCGGACATAGCCGTCGAGGTCACCGCCGGGATCATGCGCCGGTGTCCCCGGTGTGGCACTGAGCCACTGCACGTGACGGCGCGCCAGATCCTGGCAACAATCCGATCCGGGGCCGGCCCCCGCCTCGGCGGCCTTCCTCCAGTCCTGACTCAGCCGCTCAACATCGGCCTTCCACGACTGCCTGTCGTCGGGACTGAGAGACTCCCACCACCCAGCGGATGTCTCATAGGCCTCACGGCCCCAGCGTCGTGTCACCTCTTCCTTGTGCACTCGATGGTCGAATCCATCGAACATCTCCTCTGCCATGAGAGGTTCACCTGCTTCCAATCGTGCGATGGTCGCGGTGACGGAGACAATCTGCCGATCGATCCGGGCACGCTCGCGTCCGAGACTGCGCACGTGGTCGGACAATGCCACAATCGGATCCTCGGTGCTCTCGAGCACCTCAGCGATCCGGGTCAAAGACATCCCGAGCTCCTTGAGCAGGAGGATGCGCTGGAGGCGCACAAGCCCTGTCTCGTCGTAGTATCGGTAGCCGTTGTCGGCGATGTACGTCGGCGGCAGCAGTCCGATTGCGTCATAGTGACGCAGTGTTCGGCTCGTCGTCCCCGTCATCCGCGCTGTTTCCTGTATGGACCAGTCCATGACGATCAGCTTAGAAGTTGACGTCGCGTCAATGTCAACGAGGCAGGCGAAGAAGGCTCGCCCCGGACGTCCAGCCGGGCTGAATCCGTCGGTTCAGGCAGCTGCCTTGCTCGCGTCGAGGGCGGCGATGAGATCATCTGCCAAGTCATCGACGTGTTCGAGACCGACAGAGAGCCGGATGAGACCGTCGCCGGGTTTGGCCGTGGCCGCGACCGGCCTGTGGGTCAGCGATGCCGGGTGCTGGATGAGCGTGTCGGCACCGCCCAGGGACACTGCGTGGACGACGAGGCTGCAGTGTTCGACGAAGCTGCGTGCCGCGTTGAATCCGCCGGCGAGTTCCAGCGCGATCATTGCGCCGCCTCCGGACATCTGGCGCCCGAGCAGCCCGCGCGGATCCTGCCCGTTCAGTCCTGGGTAGTGGACGGCTGTGATCGCCGGGTGCGCTGCCAGGCGCTCGGCCAGTTCACCTGCGGTCGTCTGTGCCGCGCGCATGCGCACGGCCAGGGTGCGCAGGCCTCGGTGGAGGAGGTAGGCGCCCATCGGGTGCAGCAGGGCTCCCGTGATCGCTCGGACCTGACGCAGGCGCATAGCCCAGTCGGAGTTGGTGGCGATGATGCCGCCCATGGCGTCACCGTGTCCGCCGAGGTACTTCGTCGCGCTGTGGAGAACCAATGCTGCACCGTGTCTGATGGGCTGCTGGAGGACCGGTGTGCAGAAGGTGTTGTCCACGAGCACCGGAACGTTGCCGGCGGCGGCAACGACGCTGTCGAGGTCAACAAGGTCGAGGCTCGGGTTGGCCGGGGTCTCGACGATGACGAGTCCGGTGTCGTCCTGGATCGCCGAGGCGATGTCTGCTTCCTTCGCCCACGTGACCGACGTGCCCAGCAGGCCGGTCTCGAGGAGGTGATCGCTGCCGCCATAGAGCGGACGCACCGCGACGATGTGGGGCGTTCCGGCGTTGACTGCCGCGAGGAGTGCCGCCGTCATGGCGGCCATGCCGGTTGCGAAGGCGACTGCTTCGTCTGCGTGTTCGAGTTCGGCCAGGGCCGTCTCGAAGCGCGCGACGCCGGGTTGCCAGAGCCGCTGGTAGACGGCCGAGTCGCCGTCCTTGAGCGCATGGCCGGTAGCGAGCCATTCGTAGGAGTCGCCGCCGGTGGCGACATCGTTGACGGGGTTGGTGGTCGAGAGGTCGATGGCCGGAACGTGGACGCCCGCCTCTGTGAGGCCATCCATCCCGCCGTGGACCATGAGTGTGTCTGGATGCATTGAGTTCATGTGAGCATTCAAGCCATTCCTGCTACGAACTGCAATCAACAGTCAAGTATCTGTGATTTTCCATGATCTGTTCGAAGATCCTTGATCCTTGTGTGCCAGACTGTGAGTCATGTCGCAGAAAGTGGAACTCGATGACACCGATCGACGGCTGCTCACGGCCCTCGGCGAAGACGCCAGAGCTTCCGGCACCGTATTGGCCGCCGCTGTGGGGATCTCGGAATCCACGGTCTCGCTGCGTCTCAAACGTCTGCGGACTCTGGGCGTGATCAAAGGGTTTCGTGTCGACATCGATGCCGCGGCAGTGGGCATTCCGCTGCAGGCGCTGATCTCCATTCGTCTGGCCAAGCACGACCGGGCGGAGATCGATGCCTTCACGGCGGCGGCTCCGCAGTTTCCCGGAGTTGTGCGGATGTACCACATGGCCGGCGCCGATGATTATCTGCTCCACATCGTCGCCACCGACACCGAGGCGGTCCAGTCCTTCGTCCTCGACTATCTCACTCGATATCCTGCTGTCGCCCATACCCGGACCAACCTCATCTACAAGGTCCAGGACGGCACCTCGTGGATTCCCGACGGGGCCTGAGCATCGCCAGGGTGCCTCACCACTGCAGAGAGCCCATAATTGAGCCATGACGACACAGAAGACTCAGCCCACCGATGCCGACGTTGATGAGTTCCTCGCACAGGCCACCCCCAGCAAGCGTCGCGAAGACGGGATTGCGTTGGAGGCGATCTTCACAGAGGTCACCGGGTTGAAGCCCGTGATGTGGGGGCCATCGATCGTGGGCTACGGACAGTACGAGTACATCTCACCGTCGAATCCACGTCATCGTGGCGTGTGGCCCAAGACAGGATTCTCACCGCGCAAGGCTCAGCTCTCGCTCTACGGGCTCAAGGACAGACCGGCCGGAGCTGCACTGCTGCCCAGCCTCGGCACGTACACCGAAGGTGCGGGGTGCGTTTATGTGCGCAAGTTGGCCGACATCGACGAGGCGGTGCTGCGCAGACTCATCACCATCGCCTTCGAACGCCCCGACGATCCGGAGCCCGCGCCCTGACCGCAGCGTCACGCGGGGCCGTCGTGGTCCTGCATGACCCTCGAGGTCTTCCGTCTCCGTCATGAGGATCAGTGTCGACTGGTGATCGTCAGCCCCTGTTTGCGCTGATGGACTGAGAAGTATTTCAGGCCCAGCGCTTCATCTGCCAGGAAGCGCCGCCGAGAGCGGCGCGGCAGCCACACGATCTGGCCGGGTGAGAGGGAGATCGTGGTCAGCTCGGTCTCCAGGGTTCCACCTCCGTCGAGGATGTGGATGAGGACGTCGAGCCCCGGCCCCATGTGTTCCTTGATCTCACCACCGGGCGACAGGGCGATGATGTTCGCATCGAGATCACGCTGCTGAGGCTGGAGCTGCCAGACCGAACCGGAGTTCTCGGCAACACCTTCCAGTTCGTCCACATCTGCAAGGACACGGGGGAGAGGCGTCGCTGCTCGTTTGCTGATGCGAACCCGGAAGCTGTCGCCTTCCTCCGGCAGAGGCTCCCAACCGAGCGCCTCGGCGAACTCGGCCTCCATCTCGATTCGGAGGTTCTTGGGCTCATGATCATTGACGAGGATCAGTGCGGAGCCGACCTCCAGCTTGCGGTATGCGTCGATGATGCGCGGGTGCCTCTGCGGCTTCGGAATATCTCGGACATCGATGTGTTCGGGTTCAGCGGTTCCGGCCATGGTGTTCCTCCGATGTCTGTTTCAGGTCAACGACGTACAAGCTAGCATCATGAGTGCACGACCCAACCGATGAACATGATTCACCCGATGAACAGGACGGATGATGGCTGAACACGAACAGATCCACAACCTCGGCGAGCTGACCGCAGATCTTCTGGATCAGGCGCGAGGTGTACACAGCGGCCGCGCTGCTCGCACACTCTACAGCGGCCAGTATCTCAAACAGACGCTGTTGACATTCACCGCAGGTTCGACGATGGACGAACATGAATCGCCGCCCGAGGCAACGCTGCAGATGCTCCGGGGAAGTGTGACGCTGTCGACTACGGAGGAATCCTGGGGCCTCGGCACCGGTGATCTGATGACGATCCCTCCGGAACGGCACTCCGTTGCGATTCAGGAGGATTCCGCGTTTCTGCTGACGACCCGACTCGATGTCAGCTGACCAGGGCAGATATGAGAAATGTGTCGCGACATCGAGTGAACGATGTCGCGACACATTCCCCTGCAAGCGGGAGGTACCCCCTCATTGGTCGGGATAGCGGGATTCGAACCCACGACCTCCTCGTCCCGAACGAGGCGCGCTACCAAGCTGCGCTATATCCCGGTGACCAGCAACTACTATAGCGATGGTGACGCGATCTGGAAAATCGGCACGGTCGACCATCTGCGAACGGAAGGAACGTCTCATTGGCACTGACTGCCGGGAGCATCACGACGGCCGCCCTCGACATCCTCTCCCGTTATGGGCTGGGCGATCTCTCGATGCGCAGGTTGGCCCGTGAGCTCGACGTTCAGCCCTCCGCCCTGTATTGGCACGTCAAGGACAAGCAGGAGCTCTTCGTCCTCATCGCCACACGGATGAACGCCGAAATCAATGCCCGGTGCCCGTCGTCTTCTGACCCGCTGGTGACAGCGCTGGCGCTGAGGGAGATCCTTCTCACGTACCGCGACGGCGCCGAGATCATGCTGCTCGGCTACTCGATCGATCCGCATGAGGTGACTCCTGCCGCGTTGAGCGTCGAGGCGCTGGGGGAGACCACGTCGCGCGGGGTGATGGCCCATGCGCTGGGAGCGGTGGCGATCGAACAGAACCGCAGTCTCTTCGAGGTCGAATCAGGCAACGCAGGGCGGTATTTTGCGGACAACGCCGGAAGAATGCTGGGAATGCAGGAGTAAGTCGGAGGAATTCGTCTGCTCGCCGGCCTTATGGCATACTGATCAAGCACGTTCGGGAGCATTGCTGCGAACCTGCAGTGGGGCCTATAGCTCAGTTGGCTAGAGCATCTCGTTTACACCGAGAGGGTCGGGGGTTCAAGTCCCTCTGGGCCCACCTTCTAGCTTCGGAGCCTCGTTCGAGGTTCCCTACGCGACTTCATGGCTGTTGCGTGTCTTTCTTCGCGCACTCTTCGACAGGACATCCGATTACTTCACCGGACTGAAACGTCCCTGTCGGACTGAAACGTCCCTGCGCTTGTATATTCGTGTCCATCCGACATGACAGTCCGGCTGTAAAGCCGATACGCTGAGTGCATATAAATAAGAGTTACTTCACAGTACTTATCTGGTCTCTCAACCTGAGTGTCCGCAATCTCAGCTCGGCCAAAGGAGCACGATCATTTCATCCGACGAACAGTTGACTGGAACATGGGTCATCGATCCCGCACATACCCGCCTCGGGTTCTCCACTCGCCATGCGATGGTCACACGGATACGGGGGGCCTTCAATGACGTTTCAGGAACGGCCGAGGTTGACGCAGCAGACCTTTCGAACACCAAAGTCAACATCACGATCGATGTTGGAAGTGTCGACACTCGCACGCCCGATCGTGATGCTCACCTGCGCAGTGCGGACTTCTTCGACGTTGAGAACTTCCCGAAGATTACATTTGTCTCCACCGGTCTCGATGAGGTCGAAGAGAACAGCTACATCGTCAACGGCGACCTGACCATTCGCGATGTCACTCGACCAGTTTCTGTCCCGCTCGAGCTCCTCGGCATCGACCGGGACCAGAACGGCGCATTGCGAGCCGGACTTGAGGGCAAGCGTCGCATCGACCGCAAGGACTGGGGCGTGACATGGAATACGGCCTTGGACTCCGGAGGGGTGCTTATCAGCGATAAGATCACTCTTGAGTTCGAACTGTCGCTGATCAAAGAAGACTGATCGAGAACCAGTCAGTCAACATTCAAGCGAATGGTCGGCAGATGCAACGGTGCGTCTGCCGGCCATTTTCACTTGCTGATCGCCATTTCAACCGCGCTGTCATCTTCCCACTCGTATATCTTCAGCAAGTCCGCCTCGGAGACTGACACACAGCCCGCAGTCTTCTGGCTGCCAGTGTTGACGTGAAGGAAGACCGCTGACCCCGTCCCCGGGGTGCCGGCACTGTTGTGGCCGATGACCTGCCCATGGTTGCACGCCGGGGTCTGGTACATGGATTCCCCGCTGTATCCGTCTGACTTCTTCTGCATCGTGTTGTAGTCCTTGGCTGCGTCGCCATCGACCCAGACATCATCTTTCGTCACCTGGACGTACTTGGAACCATGGAATTGCTCCGGCTCTGTCTGTACTCCGAATCCGTACCCCATTGCCCCGGAGGGCGTCATGCCATCACCCTCACGCTTCTGGCCAGCGTCAGCGATACCGTTGCACCCCACGTAGCCGTCGACGCTGATCGCCGCGTAGTACGCCCCTTGCCATTCTTCACATGCGGCGACCCTGGCAATAGCGCCTCTGCCGCCGGTGACGGTGATGACCTTGTCCGCCGTCGCCGGTGCAGGAACCGAGCACTCGTCACCCAGATGCGAAGGTTTGTCGCCGACATCGCCGTCGACCAGCCCGGGGCTCGGCCCGCAGCAGCCTGGGCAGAGGTTCCGGCGAGCGAGGAACCGGTGACAATGGCAATGGCGAAGCCTGATGTCAGACAATGATGCGAGCTTCGTGTGCGTGAGAGTGCAGGATTCATGATTGTTCTCCTTGCTCGCGGATTCACATCATTGGGAGAGGTCCTGCATGTCTGTCGGATAGGTGTGCCTAGGGTGAGTCCGGAACAGCGCGAGTCTGTTTATCGGGTCGGGGTCCTTCCACAGCGTCCGGATCGGTGCCGCGCCATTTCGCGATGGCCCGCATGACCTGATAGATGATGATCGCCGAGGCTGATCCGAGTGCGATCCCTTCGAACTGAAGATCACCTGGAGTCCAGGTGAAGTTCGCGATTGCGACGATGAGCGCAACGGCAGCGGTGTTGAGGTTGATCGGATTGGAGAAGTCGACTCTGTTCTCCACCCAGATGCGCACACCCAGCAGTCCGATCATTCCGTAGAGAACGGTTGCCGCCCCGCCGAGGACGCCGGGTGGGATGGTCGCGATGATCTCCCCGAACTTCGGCAGAAGGCTGAGGATCAGAGCGATGATGCCTGCGCACAGATACGCGGCCGTGGAGAAGATCCGAGTCGCGGCCATGACGCCGATGTTCTCCGCATAGGTCGTCGTTCCCGAACCTCCTCCGGACCCGGCGAGGATTGTCGAGAAGCCGTCGGCGAACAGGGTTCTGCCGGTGATCTTGTCGAGATCGCGGCCTGTCATGGCCGACACGGACTTCACATGTCCGATGTTCTCGGCGATGAGGACGAAGACGACAGGCAGGAAGAGTCCCAGATAGCCCAGATCGAAGGCCGGGGCATGGAATTCAGGCAGTCCCACCCACGTGGCTTGACCGACAGTGGTGAAATCGATCTGGCCCTGCACCCATGCGGCACCGTAGCCGACGAGGACGCCGATGAGGATGGAGAGGCGTCCGAGCATCCCCCGAAACAGCACGCTGGTGATCAGAATCGTGACGATCGTGATCACTGCGGTCAGAGGCGCTTCTTTCACCCAGTCCCAGGCCGCCGGTGCCAGGTTGAGCCCGATGAGAGCCACGATGGCCCCGGTGACGACCGGTGGCATCGTGACCTCGATCCATCGCACTCCGGCGAAGTGAACGACGAGTCCCACCAGCGCGAGAGTCACGCCGACGGAGATGATCCCGCCCTGGGCGAGCGCCATGGCTTGCGGCTCAAGGTCGTCACCGGAGGTCGCTGAGAAGCCGGTGACGGCACCGATGGGTGCCAGCAGTCCGAACGATGACCCCAGATACGAGGGCATCATTCCCTTGGTGATGAGCAGGAAGAGCAGTGTGCCGATGGCGGTGAAGAACAGGGTCGTCGAGGGCGGGAATCCGGTCAGCAGCGGCACGAGGAACGTGGCACCGAACATGGCCACGACATGCTGTGCCCCGATGCCCACGGTCCGCGGCCAACTCAACCGTTCCTCCGGGAGGACGGCCTCGCCTGGTCGTATCGTTTTGCCGTCTCCGTGCTGCTTCCAGCCCCGACTGCCGTCGAAAGGGCTGGAAGCTGGTGTCGCCTCGTCGTGGGATGCCACCATTCGTCTCCTCATTCGCCTGCCCGCAGGCTGCGGCGTCTGCTCGTCTTGCGTTCAATGCCGAGAGCAGTCTATTCGCCTGATCAGGGGAGGAGAGGCTCAGAACTCGCGAAGCTGACGTTTGAGGATCTTGCCGGCCGAGTTCTTGGGCAGTTCGGCCACGAACTCGACGCGCTTGGGCACCTTGAACCCGGCCAGACGATCCTTGACATGTGCGAGCACATCGGCCTCGGTGAGCTCACCCTGGTCAGACTTGTTGACGACGAAGGCGGTGACTGCTTCGATCCACTTCTCATCGGCAACACCGACCACCGCCACCTCGGCGACCTGTGGGAGTTCGAAGATCGCGTCCTCGACCTGCCGGCTGGCCACCAGAACACCGCCGGTGTTGATGACGTCCTTGACCCGGTCGATGACCTCCACGAAACCGGATTCGTCCATGGTGACGAGGTCTCCGGAATGGAACCAGCCGTTGTCGAAGGCTTCAGCGGTTGCTTCGGGCCGATCCCAGTAGCCTTCGCACAGCTGCGGTGAGCGGTAGAGGATCTCGCCCTGCTCCCCGACGCCGACATCGTTTCCGGTGCTGTCGACGACGCGGGTCTCGACGAAGAAGACGGGGCGGCCGGCCGAGGAGGCGTGGTCATCGTGCCCCTCCGGGCGCAGCACGGTGCATAGGGGCCCCATCTCGGATTGGCCGAAGCAGTTGTAGAAACCGAGCTTGGGCAGACGCTGCCGCAGCTTCTCCAGCACCGGACCGGGCATGATCGAGGCACCGTAGTAGGCCTTGCGCAGACTCTCCAGGTTACGGGTGTCGAGGTCCGGGCTGTTGGCCAGGGCGACCCACACCGTGGGTGCGGCGAAGAAGGAATTGATCTCTCGTTCTTCGAAGATCGCCAGCAGCTGCTCGGGAACAGGAGCGGGTACGACGATGTTGTGCGCCCCGATGGCCAGCAGCGGAATCAGGAAGACATGCATCTGCGCCGAGTGATAGAGGGGCAGAGCATGGACGACCCGGTCCGTGGGGGCGAAGTCGAGGCTCATCAGCGATGACATGTATTCGTGCACGAGTGCACGGTGGGTCATGATCGCTCCCTTGGGCGCCGAGGTGGTGCCCGAGGTGTAGAGCAGCTGTGCGACGTCGGTGTCCACGACGTCGAATTCCTCAGCAGCGGCCGGGGCGATGTCTGCGGCGGTTGCCGGGTCGACAAGGGTGGCGAAGTCCTTGGCCTGAACTCCGGACCCAGTCGGTGTGGCGCTGACCGCGGCGAGGAGATCCGCATCGGCGAAGACGACCTTCGCTCCGGAATTGTCGAGAATGTAGTCGAGCTCGTCGTTCTTGAGCTGATAGTTCACCGGCACGTGGATGAGACCGGCGCGGGCACATCCGAGGTAGAGGAGGAGGTAGAGATCGGAGTTCTTGCCGTAGGCGGCGATCCGATCTCCCTTCTGCGCGCCGAGGCTCATCAGCTCACGCGCCACGGCGGTGACTGCCGTATCCAGGCTGGAATAGGTCCAGGTGCGGTCGCCGAATTCGACGGCGACATCGTCACCGAAGCGTCCTGCGCTGCGACGCACGATATCGGCGACGGTCGAGGAGAAGTGCAGGTCAGGCGATGGCGTTGTCGATGCATTCGTAGTCATGGGCCAAATCTATAACCGAACGATCGTCTGGTGAACCACGTCTCACATATTTTCCTCGGGGCACCGACATTTCTCTGATCAAGCGTGGCACCCGACAAGCATGTACCGGTCGATCTCGTCCGACCGTGACTGCCCGGATGTAATACTGTGGTGGCATGAGATACCCGAAGGTCAGCGAATGTGTCGACGTGTTCGAAGCACTGTGGCCGACGGCCCTGGCAGAGAGTTGGGATTCGGTCGGTCTGGCCGTGGGTGATCCCGATGCCGAGGTGCGTTCGATCCTGCTCGCGCTCGACCCGATGGACGCGGTCATCGCCGAGGCGGTGGTCCTGGGCTCGGACCTGGTGTTCAACCATCATCCGCTCATGCTCAAACCCGTGAAGTCGGTCAACGCCGCAACGCTGAAGGGCGGTGCCGTCCACACGTTGATCAGCAACGACATCGCCCTGTTCAATGCCCATACGAACGCGGACTCCGCACGCGGGGGAGTCTCCGACGTGCTCATCTCCCTGCTGGGGATCGACGACGCGCAGCCGCTCGTGCCCCATGGAGAAGGATTGACCACCGGGATCGGTCGTGTCGGAGACCTGGCCACGCCGACTCCCGTGCGAGATATCGCCCGGAGCCTTTCGAACAGTCTGCCGCGGACGACGACCGGCGTTCGCATCGCCGGCGATCCAGCGGCAACGGTCACTCGGGTCGCCGTCTGCGGGGGAGCAGGAGACTCCCTGTTCGACGAGGTCCGCGCCAGTGGTGCAGACGTCTACATCACCGCTGACCTTCGCCATCATCCCGCCACCGAGGCCCGTGACACCGCCAACAGGCAGGAAGGCAGACCGCAGCTCATCGACGTCTCCCACTGGGCTTCGGAAACCGTCTGGCTCACCGCCGCGGCACAACAGCTGGAGACCGAATTCGCCGCTCGTGGACTCAGCGTCGCCCTGCAGCATTCGGCGGTCAACACCGACCCCTGGGTCGAACGCTATTGACTTCCTGCACTTGACCCCAGACGTTCCAATGACAAGGATTTCCCCATGCTGATCACGGCCGAACAACGCACAGAACTCGAATCGCTCATCGAGCTCGCCGCTCACGGACGCGCACTGCGGCACGATCACGACAACCCCGATCAGGCCTCGGCGCTGAAGGACCTCGTGTCGTCCCACAAAGACCTCGAGGCCAAGAAGGCTGACGCCGCCGAGGTGGTGGAGAGGTTCCGGACTGACGTGGCCGAGCACGCCGCGGCCATCGAGGCCCAGACTGGGCAGATCAGGAAGAAGACCGTCGAGCTCAACGACGGTACCGGTCTGACCAGCCGAGATCTCGTGAATCTGCAGAATGAGATCTCGGGTCACGAGGAACGGGTCGCTGAACTCGAGGAGGCTGAGCTCGGCTCCATGGAGGAACTCGAATCCGCTGAGGCCGCCCTCTCAGACGTCGAGTCCTCCCTCGCCGAGGTGATTGCCTCGGGCCGTGCCACGCAGGCGGCCATCAAGGACCGCCAATCGGAGTTGGCAACGGAGCTCGAGGCCAACAGCGCCTCAGTCAAGAAGCTCAAGTCCGACCTGCCCGAGGCCCTGGTTCGCCAGTTCGACCACAACGTCGCCCAGGGCGGACCCGGGGCCGCCGTGCTGAACGGTCCGAATTGTCAGGCCTGCGGCCAGGAGATCAGCGGGATGGCGTGGAAGGAAATGCTGCTCGAGGACCCGAACCAGACCTACGAGTGCGAAGAGTGCGAGGCGGTGCTGCTGCGCAAGGGTTGAGGCGGGACCCGCTGCGGAGGCGGAAACGTCTCAGTCGCGCAGGACGATGGTCAGCGCCGCCGGTTTGCTCTTGGCATGGGCAGTGAACTCGACTTCATAGGATTCCTCTGCCCGCGAGACCAGCTCCTCGGCGGTGGTGGGGAGCTCCCGATCATCTGAGAGCAGTCGACCGACGAGTTCGCCGCGATAGTACTTCGCCCAATGGGAGACAACGCTGCGTTTGGAACCGGTGACTTTGACTGCGCCCAGTGCAATGACCTGCTCGTGGGGCCCTGGCCACGCGGCCCGGTAATCACTGGAACGGCAGTCCAGGATCACCTCGGCGGGGTCGACGGTGAAGGACTTGGTCAGAACCGGCTTCCACCAGGACGCGAGCTTTCCCAGGGTGCCCAGGTCCGTCTTCATCGCCAGCCGATAGGCGGGAATCGGATCGAGCCCGTGCACCTGGCCGAAGAGTGCCGAGAACACATGCACATTTCGCATCCGCTGTGCCAGGGACTCGTCGGCCATGGCATCGGCGACGAGATCGGGCGCACCCATCGCTTCGTAGAGAACACCGGAATATGTCAGCAGGGCCGGGGCGCAGGGAATGGTGTCAAGGCTGACATTGCGTTCGACCTCGGCCGCAAGTGAGGCACCTACGCCCAACTGATCCAACGCGTCCTTGCGTTTGGAGACCTTCTGCAGGGCAGTGAGAACCTTCCTTCGCTGTGGAGTGAGATCCGGAGCCGAGAGCTCGGGGAGATCGAGAGGGGGACCCGAACTGGCGGGAGTCTTACCTTCTGAAGGTGGCAATAGGATCTTCACCTCACCATCGTAGGTCGCCGACGCTTCGGCTTCGATTCGCTGGCGACGTTAGTTTCATCACCCCTCGATCGCGCCTGCGGCGAGGTGCCCGGTGCGCGGACGGACTGGACCGGGGGAGTACACGGATCTGGGACCTGGTTGCCAGCAATGAGGGTAGACTTCTGTACTCGGGGACAGGTCACCAGACGGTCGCGGCTCTCTCACGAGGGCTGAGGAACGTCCGGGCTCCACAGAGCAGGGATGGTGGGTAACACCCACCCGGGGCAACCCGCGGGCCAGTGCAACAGAAAGCAGACCGCCCAGTTTCGACTGGGTAAGGGTGAAACGGTGGTGTAAGAGACCACCAGGGTGCCGGGTGACCGGCGCCGCTGGGTAAACCCCATCCGGAGCAAGATCAGACAGGCGACGTTCGAGGCTGCTCGCCGAGTCGTCGGGTGGATTGCTCGAGGCCGGTGGCAACATCGGTCCCAGATAGATGACCGTCCGTCGAGAAGGGCAACCGACTCGATGACAGAACCCGGCGTACCGGTGGCCTGTCCTCACCTCAGCCGACCGGTCTCACCTCGCCGAAGGGCGCGTCGAGGGCCTCAGGCTCTCCTCGTGTCTCGCAGCAGCAACAGCAGCGAGCACATGCCGTACACTCCGATGACTGCCACCAGTCCCACCCCCAGGACGGCGATGTCGGCACCGATGTTCACATTCTCGGCAGGTTCGGTCGGGGAGTTGCCCTCCGGATCGATGAATGCCGTGATCGTGTCGCCGGTGTCGAAATCGTCGTATCCGTCCTCTCCGCGGTAGATCATCGGCTTTTCGATCGGGGCGCCGTCGGGGTGTTCCACGGTGTACTTGTGCGTGTACGCCTTGCGTCCTTCCGGCGAGTTCGAATCATGCGAGGTCTGCACATCGACCGTGTGATCGACGATGACCACCTCGGTCAGCTCACCGGTGCGACTCACCCCGAGATCCTCGGCCAACATCACCGCGCCGAGCCCAGCAAGTGCCAAAGCCGGAACTGCCAACCAGAGCACCCAGCGTCGGCCGACCACCCTGACCATGCCGATTATCACGATGATGGCTGCGCAGCAGGCGATGACGATGCCGGCAAGCAGGGCCTGTGGCCACAGTGCCGTGATCGTTAGGGCCACAGTGAGGCCGATCAGCAGTATGGCGAGGAGGAGCACGAGGCCGAGCTGGCTGCCGCGTCCGAATATCTGCATACGGTTCTCCTATTCGCAGCCGGGTGGCAACCTGTCTGGGCAGCAGTCGATTCGCACCTATGCGGCCCCCTTCTTCACCTTCGCTTTGCCGTTGTTGGCCGCCAGCATGGCTGCCCCCACGATGCCCGCGTTGTTGAGCAGCTTCGCCGGTTTCATCTCGGCCCGAGTGCGGATCAGAGGCAGGAACTGTGCATGTGATTTCGAGATTCCCCCGCCGATGAGGATGACGTCGGGCGCGACGAGCAGTTCGATCTGGGAATAGTACTGCTGCAGGCGCTCGGCCCAGTCCTCGTAGCTGAGATCTTCACGCACCTTGATCGATTCGGCTGCCTGAGTCTCGGCGTCCCGGCCATTCATTTCGATGTGCCCCAGCTCCGTATAGGGGACCAGGCGCCCCTGCGTGAACAGGGCGGTGCCGATGCCGGTGCCCAGAGTTGTCAGCAGCACGGTCTTCTTCCGATGCCTGCGACCTGCTCCGAAAGTCATCTCAGCCAGACCGGCCGCATCGGCATCGTTCATGAAGTAGAAACGTCGACCCGTGGTCTCGGCGAGAATGGCGGTGATGTTCGACCCGATCCAGGACTGATCGAGGTTTGCCGCAAAGTCAACGTGGTCATCACGGATGACTCCGGGAAAGCCGCATCCGATCGGCAGAGCATCCAGGGCAGAGCGGTCGTCGATGACTCCGAGATCCAACGCGGTGACAGTGAGTTTCTCGAGGAGTTCTGCCATTGCCGATCCGACTTCGGGCGGAGTGCTCGGCTTGGGGGTGAGGACTCGAACACGCTTGAACGCGAGGTTCCCGGTCGCGGTGTCCACGAGCCCGGCCTTGATTCCGGTTCCGCCCACGTCGAGTCCGATGGCGAAGCGTCTCTGCTGATCGTCGGTCATCTCAGTCCTGTCGGGTCGTCGGTCCCGCAGCGATGGCTGCATCGGCGTCGGGGAGGGTGAGGATGTCGGCACCGGCTTCTGTGACGACGAGGGTGTGTTCGAACTGGGCTGAGCGCTTCCTGTCCTTCGTGACCACGGTCCAGGCGTCGTCCCAGACGTCCCAGTCGACGGTGCCGAGGTTGAGCATCGGTTCGATCGTGAAGATCATGCCCGGTTCCATCACCTCGGCGTGGGCAGGTGCGGCATCGTAGTGGGGGACGACGAGTCCCGAGTGGAACTCACGGCCGACTCCGTGCCCGCTGTAATCGCGGACGACACCGTAGCCGAAGCGCTTCGCATACTTCTCGATGACCCGTCCGATGACGTTGATCTCGCGGCCCGGCTTGACGGCCCTGATGCCGCGCATGGTGGCTTCCCATGTCCGTTCCACGAGCAGGCGGGACTCCTCGTCGACAGCGCCGGCGCAGAAGGTGTAGTTCGTGTCTCCGTGCATGCCGTCGATGTAGGCGGTGATGTCGACGTTGACGATGTCTCCGTCGGCGATGACTGTCGAGTCGGGTATGCCGTGGCAGATCACCTCATTGAGCGAGGTGCACACCGATTTCGGGAAGCCTCGGTAGCCCAGGGTCGAGGGATAGGCACCGTGGTCGCACATGTATTCGTGGGCGACACGGTCGATCGCGTCGGTGGTCGCTCCGGGTTCGATCATTTCGCCGACGGCCGCCAGCGCATTCGCCGCGATGCTTCCGGCGGTGCGGACCTTTTCGATGTCCTCGGCGGAGTAGAAGTTGCTGCCCCGGCCTTCGTCGGCATCTGCCCGACCGACGTATTCGGGTCTGGTGATGTGCTGGGGGACTGGCAGTTCGGGGGAGAGGGTTCCGGGCGTGAGCAGGCGAGGCGTATCAGTCATGGTGCTTTCGATTCTAGAGCCGTTGCGTCCAGATATTCCACAATTGCGATGCCTGTCGATGTCACCCGCCTTGGGGCGAGGATATTAGAGTGGAGCCAATGGGTCTCACCTGTGCACACGACGGGCGGGAAGCACTGACGATTGAGACGATGATGCGGAAGGGGCAGTGATGAACGAGCAGACTGGCTCTCCGAGTCACGAGTTCTCCGGTCTCAGCGACGTGGTGAGCCTGACGAGCGCACCACAGCAGATCGCCGACCACATCCTCTCCGGCATCGCCGTGGGTGCTTTGCCCGAAGGGACGCTGCTCCCCGGTGAGAGGGCGCTTGCCGCCGACCTTCAGGTCTCCCGCTCGAGCGTGAGGGCGGCCCTGCTGCGCTTGGAGCGTCTGGGCGTCGTCGAACGGCGTCGCGGACGCGGCGGAGGGACATTCGTGTCCAACGCGGAGCCGACCGCACTTGCGCCGATGGCCGATCGCATCGGAGAGTTCCATGCCGAACGCCGAAACCTCCTCGATGCGCGTGCGATCTTCCAGAACAGCGTGGCCGCGACTGCGGCACTGCGGCGGACCGACGAGGAGCTGACCGGACTTCGGGAGTTGGCGCACAGATATTCCGAACGCGCCGAGGCCACCGTGGCCAGAACAGCCGATGCCCAGTTCCATTTCGCCATTGCGCGGGCCGGTCACAACCCGGAGCTGGTCCGCATGGCTGTCGACATCGACACCAGGATCAATGCGGGATTCCGGCACGATCCGTTCTCGCATGATCTGTTCGAGCACGCGGTGGCCGATCATGCGGCCATCGTCGAAGCGATCGCCACCCACGACGCACCGGCAGCTGGGCAACTGTGCGAGGAGCACTTCCGGTCGACGACGATGCCACCCCAGGGCTGAGGCACACTCGCCGACGCATACAACACACGGAGGGCCGACACCATCGGCTGGTGTCGGCCCTCCGCGTGTGCGAGCTCTCGGCCTCAGATCAGGTGCTGGGCGCCCTCGATCTCAGGTGTCAGTGATCTCAGGTGTCACTGATCTCATTACTCAGTTGGCCAGGGCGTGCTCGACGGAGACAGCCTCAAGACCGAAGGCCTCGGCGACATTGTCGTTGGTGACATGACCATTGTGGATGTTCAGCCCACGCGCCAGGCCCGAATCCTTCGACAGTGCTGTATGCCACCCCTGATTGGCGATTTTGACAGCAAACGACAGGGTCGCATTCGTCAACGCAGCCGTGGCGGTGTTCGGCACCGCCCCGGGCATGTTCGCCACACAGTAGTAGATCGAGTTGTGCACCTCGAACGTGGGATCATCGTGAGTCGTCGGACGCGAGTTCTCGAAGCAGCCGCCCTGATCGATGGCGATGTCGACGAGGACCGAACCCGGCTTCATGCCCGCGACCATGTCGTCGGTGACGAGCTTCGGTGCCTTCTTGCCGGGAATGAGCACCGAGCCGATCACCAGGTCGGCAGAGGCCAGGGACTTCGTGATCTCGTACTTGTTCGACACCTTCGTCGCGATCGCGCCGTTGAAGGTCTCATCGATCTGGCGCAGGCGCGGAATGTTGATGTCGATGACCTCCACATTGGCACCCAGACCCAGGGCCACGCGCGCGGCATTGGTGCCGGCGACACCGGCACCGATGACGACGACGTTGGCGCGTTCGACACCGGGGACACCGGAGAGCAGGATCCCGCGGCCGCCCGAGGCCTTGAGCAGACTGTGGGCACCGACCTGCGTCGAGAGCCGACCGGCGATCTCACTCATCGGGGCCAGCAGCGGAAGTCCTCCGCCGTCGGGCGCGACCGTCTCATAGGCAATCGCTGTTGTGCCCGCGTTCATCAGCGCCTGTGTCAGCGCTTCATCCGCGGCCAGGTGGAGGTAGGTGAACAGGATCAGGTCCTTGCGCAGGAAACCGTATTCCTCGGCGATGGGTTCTTTGACCTTGAGGACCATGTCACCGGCGGTCCAGGTCGATTCGGCGTCAGGGGCGATGGTGGCGCCGGCGTCGGTGTACTCATCATCGGTGATGAACGACCCAACTCCGGCACCGGCCTGGACCGTGACTTCATGTCCGTGGGCAACGAGTTCGTGGACACCGGCAGCGGTGATGGCGACGCGGAACTCGTTGTTCTTGACCTCTGTGGGCACTGAAATGCGCATAGCTTTCCTTCTCTTATGTTGCCCCATGGGCAGTTCCAGCCAGTTTCACGCATGGCTGAGGATACATCTCACTGTATTCTGTTGAAGGTCTGGAGGGCAAACCTTTATTAGCAGGATTCGTGACAATCTCTGCGGAATCGGTGGAATATTGCTCCGGCTGATACGGAAACATCATTTTCTGTGGCCCTCGGACACAAAACGTGTCACTTTTTGATGCCCAGTGCACACTGAAGGAGGCTCGCGGACCGGAGACCGGTGAACATCGGTCACCGGCCTCGTGCCAGGCCACCATCTCTCCCGTGGCGATGGAGTGCGGCGAGGTCCTGGCGGCACGAGACAGAACCGGTAAGCTGAAATCTGTCAGGGATTCACCACACCCGCGATGGAGGGCTCGACATGGGACTGTTCAAAGATATCGACGACGCCGATTCGAAGTACTACTTCAATCTGCAGACCAACGAGGTCGAGCGCGGCCTGGTCAGCGACGCGGATCATCGCATGGGTCCGTATGAGACCGAGGAAGTGGCTCGGGCCGCCCTCGAGCGGGCCAAGGCCCGCAATGAGGAGTGGGAAGAGGACGACAAGAAGTGGAACGGCTGAGGAATGTCGCGTCAGGAAGAGTTCGTTCTTCGCACCGTCGAAGATCGTGAGGTCCGCTTCATCCGCCTGTGGTTCACCGACGTCCTCGGCGGGCTGAAGTCGGTCGCAGTGGTCCCGGCAGAGCTCGAGGGTGCCTTCTCCGAAGGCATCGGCTTCGACGGTTCTGCCGTCGAAGGGCTCTCCCGGGTCTACGAAGCCGATATGGTGCTCAAGCCCGATCCTTCGACCTTCTCGCTGCTGCCGTGGCGCGGTGAGACGGAACCCACCGGACGGATGTTCTGCGACATCCACGTCCCCGGGGGAGAACCGGCCCAGGCCGATCCGCGCAACGTCCTCAAACGGACGCTGGCAAAGGCCGCGGAGAAGGGGTTCTCGTTCTATGTTCACCCGGAGATCGAGTTCTACCTGTTCAAATCGGACAACCTCGACCCCAGCACCGGCATCATCGAGGGCACCAGGCCGATACCCGTTGACACGGCCGGCTACTTCGACCATGTCAACGGCGGCACGGCCAACGACTTCCGCCGCTCCGCTGTCACCATGCTTGAGGCCATGGGCCTGTCCGTGGAGTTCTCCCACCATGAAGCCGGCCCGGGCCAGAACGAGATCGACCTGCGCTATGCCGATGCTCTGACCATGGCCGACAACATCATGACCTTCCGGTCGGTGATCAAAGAAGTCGCGATCTCTCAGGGCGTATACGCATCCTTCATGCCCAAACCGCTCAACGATCACCCGGGCAGCGGTATGCACACTCATGTCTCGCTCTTCGAGGGGGAGAACAACGCGTTCTTCGAACCCGGTGCCATGTACCAGTTGTCGAGGACGGGCAGACAGTTCATCGCCGGCCTCCTCACCCATGCCGCAGAGATCACCGCAGTGACCAATCAGCATGTGAATTCGTACAAGCGACTGTGGACCGGTCACGAAGCACCGTCCTACATCTCCTGGGGGCACCGGAATCGTTCGGCCCTGGTGCGCGTGCCGCAATACAACTCGGGCAAGTCGTCGTCGGCTCGCATCGAATACCGGGCTCTCGACTCCTCTGCCAACCCGTATCTGTCCTATTCGCTCATGCTCGCTGCCGGGTTGAAGGGAATCGAGGAAGGCTACGAGCTGCCCGAGGAGGCCGAGGACAACGTGTGGCAGCTTTCGGACACGGAGCGTCGCGCCATGGGAATCCAGGCACTGCCGTCCAGCCTGTCCCACGCCCTCGAGATCATGGAGCAGTCCGATCTGGTGGCTGAGACCCTGGGCGAGGAGGTCTTCGACTTCTTCCTGCGCAACAAGCGGCAGGAATGGAACGACTACCGTGCTCAGGTCACCCCGTTCGAGCTCAGCAAACACTTCACCTCGATGTAGTCCCATGTCCCGGATCACTTCGCGCACCTCGGTCGTCTCCGAGTCAGCCGCCCGCTTCCTCGACGAGATCAATGAAATCCTGGGCCAGCCCTTGGCCACGGACTCGCGCTTCATCGACCTCCTCGAGGCGACTCCGGATCCGCACCAGGCTGCGCTCGGCCTGCTGCGGGTCCTGGAGGCCGCGGGGGAGTCCGCACCGGCGTTCCTCGACGCCGTCCGTTCGTCGACCGGGCCCGATCTGGCAGAGGACGAACTCGACCGCGCTCTGCTTCGTCGTGTGCTCGCCGTCATGGGCACCTCGGAAGCGATGGTCGACCACCTCGTACGGCATCCGGAGTCTCTGCCGCAGCTGGTGGAGAAGTCGCCGTTCCTGATGATCTCCACCCCTGCCGCCTCGGCGATGTCGCTGCGCAACGATCTGCTGGCAAGCGTGGGAGCCGATCCTGATGATCCGGCACCCACGGCGGACCACCTCGGCGAGGCGGCGATCAAGGATCTGCGCCGCACCTATCGCGATGCACAGCTGCGGCTCGTGGCCGATGACCTTGTCGCCGAGGCGCCCGAGGAGATCGTCGATCACGTCATGGCCGTACTCTCGGACCTGGCCGCTGCCGCCATGGACGCCGCGCTGGCCATCGCCAGGGCAGAGCTCGACCCCGAAGGCAGCGTCCGCATCGCTGTGATCGCTCTGGGCAAGACCGGAGCTCGCGAGCTCAACTACGTCTCCGATGTCGATGTGGTCTTCGTTCTCGACTCTGCGACGAGTGATGAGCAGCGCGACCTGGCCACGGAAGTCGCCCAACGCATGCGCAGCATCCTCTCCGACGCGGGGGCGGAGCCGGCCCTGTGGGAGGTCGACACGGCGCTGCGCCCAGAGGGCAAAGCGGGTGCCCTGGTGCGCACGATGTCGGAATTCACCCGCTACTATGCCGACATCGCGAAGAACTGGGAGTTCCAGGCCCTCCTCAAAGCACGGCCCGTCGCCGGCGACGTCGGAGTGGGTGAGGAGTTCGTCGAGACGCTCCTGCCGCTGGTGTGGGAGGCCGCCAGCCGGCAGGGCTTCATCGATGGCATCCGTTCGATGCGACGTCGCGTCGTCGACCTCATCCCCGCCGCCGAGGCGCCCCGGCAGATCAAGCTGGGACGCGGGGGACTGCGCGATGTGGAGTTCTCCGCCCAGCTGCTGCAGCTCGTCCACGGCAGTACGGACGAAGACATCCGCACCCCGAACACGCTGATGGCCTTGGAAGAGCTGGGCGAACACGGGTACATCGGGAAAGAGGACGCCTTCGTCTTCTCCTCGGCCTACCGTTTCATGCGTGTGGTCGAGCACCGGGTCCAGATTCCGCGGATGCTGCGCAACGCGCTCATCCCCGACGACGATGAGAAGCTGCGCATCCTCGCCCGATCGGTCTTTACCTCGGGTCCCCGGACCGGAGCCCGGCTCGAGGATACACGCAAGGACTATGCGAAACAGGTCACCCGCCTGCACGACCAGATCTTCTACCGCCCCATCCTCGATGCCGCCGTCGGCGTGCATGGTGCCGTCGTCGACGCCCACAACCGGGGCAGCAGCATGCAGGCCGCTGCCGATCGGCTGCGGGCCTTTGGGTACCGCGACCCGCAGGGCGCTCTGGCCCACATCAAGGCGCTGACGTCCGGCATGTCGCGGACAGCACTGGTCATCAAACAGGTCCTGCCGGCACTGCTGGACTGGTTCTCCGACGGGGTCAGCCCCGATGCCGCGCTTCTGGCGTTTCGTCGGCTCACGGACTCGCTGTCGTCCTCCGGCTGGTTCCTCAAGATGCTGCGCGATTCCGGTCTGGCCGCGAAGTCGGTCGCGGAGATTCTCTCACTGTCCGGCTATGCCAGTGAACTGCTTCTGCGCCAACCCGCCGCAGTGGCGTGGTTGGACAACTTCGACAACCTCACATCGCGCGATCCGAAGGCTCTCGAGGCCGAAGTCGGCGGCCTGCTCAAACGGCATGGGGCATCTGCGATCACTCCGATTCGTGAAACCTACAGTCGTGAGCTTCTGCGGATCGCTCTGCGTGACGTCCTCGGCGTCGGCGATCGGGCGGAGATCCCCGGCGACCTCTCGGCCCTGATGGATCTCACGGTCAGCAGCGCGCTGCAGGCCGTGCGCATCGACCTCGACCGACCCGACACCCCGACCTACGAGTTCGCGGTGATCGCGATGGGCCGGTGGGGCGGAAACGAGATCGGCTACTTCTCCGATGCCGACGTCACGTTCGTCTATCGCTCCGTCGGTGAGGAGCTTGGGGCCGAGGAGAAGGCGAAGCTGAGCAAACACGTCAACAAGGTCGCACTCGGCATGGGGAGCCGGCTCAAGGCCAGCGAGGCGGCCCAGGGCGTCGATCTTGACGCGGACCTGCGGCCGGAAGGGAAGAACGGGCCTCTGGTCCGCACCCTGTCCTCCTACCGGGCCTATTATGCGAAGTGGTCCCAACCATGGGAGGCACAGGCGCTGCTGAGGGCCCGCCCCGTCGCCGGTGATTCCGGTCTCATCGAGGAATTCACGGAGCTCATCGACGGGCTGCGGTATCCCGTCGACATGCCGACGAAGTCACTGACCCAGGTTCGCACGCTCAAGGCCCGGATGGAGGATGAGCGCTTGCCCCGCAATGCGGACAAGAGGCGACATCTCAAACTCGGCCGGGGCAGTCTCTCCGACGTCGAGTGGACGGTCCAGCTGTTGCAGCTTCAACACGCCCACCGGATCGCCGGTCTCCGGACGACCTCGACGCTGTCGGCACTCGGTGTCGCTGCCGAGGAAGGGCTGATCCCGGCAGACGACGCCGAGGAGCTCGCTTTCGCGTGGCAGCTGGCGACCGATGTCCGATCAGCTGTCATGCTGTATCGGGGACGCACAGCGCAGTCGCTGCCGGAGGAGCACTTCGAGCTTGAGGCCACGGCCCGGCTTCTCGGATACGCGGCGGGAGGCGGCCACGAACTCGAAGACGACTACCTGCGCGCGACCCGGCATGCGAGGAACATCATGGAGCACCACTTCTACGGGTTCTGAAGCGCTCTCAGTCGAATTCGAGGCCCAGGAGCGCGTTCTCGACGACCTCGGGCAGAGCGGGATGGATCCAGTACTGGCCCTTGGCCATCTCGTCTGCGGGCTGTCCGAACGCCATCGCCTGGATGAGGGGTTGGACGATCATCGATGCTTCATGACCGACGATGTGCGCGCCCAGGATCTGTCGAGACGCCTTGTCGGCGATGATCTTCACGATCCCGGGGTCATCGGCCATCGCCCAGCCGTAGGCCACGTCGGAGTACTTCTGGACCTTGACACTCACGTCGTGTCCGGCGCGCCGTGCCTCGTCTTCGGTGATGCCGACGTAGGCCACCTGGGGCGAGGTGAACACAGCCCCCGGGACCGCATGATGATTGACCGTCCGCAGCTCCGTCTCGGCGGCCGCGCCGGGTTCGCCCGCCGCCACATCGACGGCGAGGTTGTCGCCGACGACATCGGCTTCATGGTTGGCGACGTGCTTGAGCTGGTGTGGGGAGCTGATGTCGCCGAGTGCGAACACTCCGGGGACCGGCTGACCGTGTGCGAGCACGCGCTGCGCCGAATCGACGCGCAGACGAGCGTCATCATGGACATCGAAGCCGCCCCCCGCGGCATCCAGGCCGGCGGTGTTCGGTGTCCGACCGGTGGCGATGAGGACAGCATCAGTTTCGATCTGAGACGGAAGTTCGACCTCGCCGAGGCGGCCGCTGGCTTTCAGAGTCAGTCTCACCTGACCGTCATCGAAACTGTATGCGGAAACCTCTGCGCCGCGGTGGACCGTATGGGTGCGCTCGAAGATCTCGGTGAATTCCTCCGAGGTCTCTTCGTCGATGTTGCCGAGCAGACGGGGGCCGCGAGCGATCACTGTCACCTCTGTGCCGAACCCGGCGAATATATGGGCGAACTCGGTCGCGATGATGCCGGAGCCGATGATGACAAGTCGCGCGGGCCTGCGTGGGATGCGCATGATCGAGTTCGACGTGACGACGGGATAGCCGTCGGTGTCCACCAGCTGCGGGTCGAGTCCCTCGGCTTCGGGAATGACGGGGGAGGCCCCGGCCGCGATGACGATTCGATCGGCGGTGATCTCCTCGCCCGAGGCGGTCCGCACCGTCTTCGCTGCCGTGAAGTGAACATGTTCGGCCACGACGCTCACATTGGGCTGGCGATCTCCGCTGCGGTAGTCCCGACCTCCGGCTTCGATGGCGTCGACGCGGTCGAAGATGCGCTTCTGCAGCGCTGCCCAGTCGACGCTGTGGAAGTCGGTCGTGACGTTGTAGCGCCGCGCGTCGGCTGCCTGCTCGGCGATCGTGGCGGGATAGACGAACATCTTCGTCGGAATGCACCCCACGTTGAGGCAGGTGCCTCCGAAATGCCACTCCTCAGCAACGGCGACGTTGAGCCCGGAGAATCTGTCGTCGAGGAACATGTTCCCCGACCCTGTGCCGATCAGGAGAAGATCGAAATGCGTCATTGTCCATCCCTGTGTCAGTTGTGGTCGCGATCGAAGGCTGCCGCGGTCAGAAACACTGAAGGGCGCCACCGGGGGGACCCCCGGGGGCCGGGCCGGTTTTGCCGGCCGCGGGTTTTTTGTGCGCGCCCGCCCGCGGGGGGGGCGCGCGGGCGGCCCCCCCCGCGCGCGCCGCGGCCCCCCCCCCCC
>NZ_JAKDJU010000074.1 GCF_030453725.1 Brevibacterium picturae | reverse complement strand
TCGGTCGGCTTCGGAGCAGCAGGCTTGCGAGCTTCCTTGGTCTCAGTCGGTTCTGAGGTCGCGCTCTCGCTCGGATCATCGGTCGCTGTCTCAGAGGGATCCGAGGCGGGGCCGGTTGCAGGGGTGCAATCGGAGCCCTTGGCGTCGTCCTTGATGTCCGAGTCGTTCGGCACGACCTCGAAGGAGACCTTCGAGGAGTCCTTCTCGGTCTTCTCATCGGTGAGGTAGAGCGAGTAGTTGCCCGAAGGGACCTTGGCGTTGTCCGTGACGGAGAAGAAGTAGGTGCCGGACACCTTGCCCTTCTCGTCGACGGTCAGTTTGTCCTTGGGTGAGTACTTGGATCCGTCCGTGCCGACGACCGTGACGGTTGCCTTGCTGTCGGCGGTGAATCCCGTGCCGGAGAATCCGATGCCCTTCTTGCGGTCCGCGATATCGGCCCGGGTCACCTGCGCGGCGGACAGCGTCGCCTGTGGATCTGAGCTGTCGGGAACCTCGGTGTTGGATTTGGGGTCACTTGAACTCTGCGCGTCGTCAAACGCACAGAGTGGGCCTGCCGGCACCGTAGCGGACTCTGTCGCTGCGAACGCGGGGGCGCCGCCAGCAAGACCTGTCAATGCAACGGCTACTGCGGGGGCAAGCACAAGACGCGTGGTCTTCACAGTAATGCCTTTCGATTGTTGTCAACCCACGAAAGGCGATGGAACTCCCGGCATTCCTTGGCTTAAGAAGAGGAAGGCACCATCGTGCGCGGGTTCGTACAGTTTCTTACTCTAAAGCATTCACCGGTGCCTATGTGGAGACACACGGGAGAAAACCAGCAAAAACAGCGTGTATTGTTATCGAGTCGTTACCAAAGTGCGGCGTGTTGCGTTGGCTGTGAGATTTTTCGCCCGCTCACGAGTTCAGTTCACTGCACTCGTGACCGCTGGGCGACTACCATCGGATACGTGACTCTCCTTTCCGATCGCGACATTCGCGCCGAGCTCGACTCCGGGCGCATCGCCCTCGACCCCTACGACCCTGCTCTGATCCAGCCCGCCAGTGTCGACGTGTGCCTGGACCGCTATTTCCGTCTGTTCGACAACCACAAATATCCGGTCATCGACCCGAGCCTCGACCAGCCGGAGCTGACCCGCTTCGTCGAAGCGGCTCCGGGAGAGCCGTTCGTGCTGCATCCGGGCGAGTTCGTGCTCGCCTCCACCCACGAGCTCGTCACCCTGCCCGATGATGTGGCCGCCCGACTGGAGGGCAAGTCATCGTTGGGACGTCTCGGTCTGCTGACCCACTCCACGGCCGGATTCATCGATCCCGGGTTCAACGGTCATGTGACCCTGGAGCTGTCGAACGTCGCGACCCTGCCGATCACCCTGTGGCCGGGAATGAAGATCGGCCAGCTCTGCTTCTTCCGCCTCAGCTCGGCCGCCCTCAACCCCTACGGTTCGCAGGCCACGGGCAATCGCTATCAGGGACAGCAGGGGCCCACCGCGTCCCGTTCGCATCTCAACTTCTACCGGAGGGACATGTGACCACTCGCCGAGAGCTGCGGATGCAGCGTGAGGCTGCCGAGCGTGTCAGTGACACGGACGTCTCGGCGGACCTGCGCGGTTTTCATCTGCTTCTCCTCGACGAGGGGGTCGAGGTCTCCGATGTGCTCGCACTCGTGCACAACCGGCTTCCCGACATCATCCCCCGCTTGGACGGCAACGGTCAGCTGAAGCTGAGTCGACATTCACGTCTGAGCGAGGGGGTTGACCTCGACGCGGCTGCGATCGCCGCACTCGAGCTGCCCGACTGGGCCCACCACGCGGTCGTCGTCGACTGCCCTCGGGACCGTGAACCGGTTCCGCCGCCGGACTGGTTCAGCGATGCCGACGGACTCCACGAGGCGTTCCCGGCGGGCCTGCCCGACCGGGAGGAGGAGCGGACGCTCAGTCTCATCCTGGCTGTCGCATCACGCCTGCACACGGGTGTCCGCCTCGCGGACGAGGCGGATCTGCCGACTCGGGTCCTCGTGCCCGATCCGGAGGCGAAGATCGACCTCTACCTCTATTCGTCCTACTGGCTCGAGCCCGACGTTGCACTGTCCCTGGTGCGCAGGCACGCCCCGCATGCCTTCCAGCAGGCGCTGCCGACCCCGGATGAGGCGGTCCTCGCTCAGGCCACGATCGACGATCCGCTATTCGACGCCTCGGCGCCGGTGATCCTCGACGGCTATTCGCTCCTCGTGCCTCTCGGGGAGATCGCCGAGGCGGCCGGCCAGCTCGAGATTCGTGTGTCCGAGGCTGACTGGGTGCCGCCGATCATCGCCAAGCATCTCCAGATGCCGTTGATCGAGTACCACGTGCACTGGATGGATGCCGAGTCGAAGCGTTACCAGCCGATCCAGACCCGACGCTTCCGCCGGATGCGCAACGAGGTTGCCGGCCTCGTCGACAGCATCGGCGCGGAACTGCTCATCGGCTGTGACGGGACCGGCCTGGACGAAACAGGGTTCCTCGTCACGAGCAGCCAGCTCCGCAGCTGAACCAGGCTGCTGCGCAGCTGAGTCAGCCTGCTGCTCGGTCTGCGAATCCCATCCCGCCGATGGACTGACGGAGCGTCTGATTCGGGTGTCGGCGAATGTCCCGATTCGCCCAGAACCTGTGCGGACGTGGCGCGGATTTCGTTCGGAATGCCTGCGGAGACCGGGCAGAACGTGTTCAGAATGACTGCCGCGAACCGCCCCATTGATTGGGAGATACGCGGTGTGTCGTGAGAAAATACTGGTGAGAACTACATTCTGGCAAATCGTATAAATGACGGAGGTGTCCGCCGGTGATAGTCATGACAGGAGCCTTTTTCGGGGCTGCTGTCATTGCGTACCCACTGGTCAGACGCCTCGGCCGGGACGGGTTCTTCCTCCTAGCGCTGGTGCCGCTGGCCGGGCTGATCCTCAGTCTGGCCAAGGTCCCCGACATCTTCGGGCCCGGCGGCTCGCCGTGGGTCGAGAGCATGGGGTGGCTGCCGGCCCTCGGCCTCGACGGCATCTTCCGCCTCGACGAGCTCGGCTGGATCATGAGCCTCTTGGTCACCGGCGTCGGTGCTCTCGTCTTCGTCTACTGTGCCCGCTACTTCCCGCCCGATGAGCCGGGGTTGGCCAGGTTCGCCGCTGTCTTCATGGCCTTCGCAGGAATGATGTACGGACTCGTCCTCGCCGATGAGCTCCTCATGCTCTACCTGTTCTGGGAAGGCACCACGGTCTTCTCCTATCTCCTCATCGGGCACAGCCAATCCCGTCGCCGCTCCCGCCAGGCTGCGCTGCAGGCGCTCATCGTCACCACAGCCGGCGGACTGGCCATGCTCGTGGGCATGATCCTGCTGATGTCTGTGACCGGAACAGGTCAGATCTCCACCCTCATGGAGCGGGCGAGCCTCGGAATGGACACCGGGCCCGTCATCGTCACCGCCGTGATCCTCATCCTCGTCGGCGCGGTCTCGAAGTCCGCGCTGATCCCCTTCCACTTCTGGCTTCCCGGAGCCATGGCCGCACCCACCCCGGTCAGCGCCTACCTACATGCGGCAGCGATGGTCAAAGCCGGAATCTACCTGATCCTGCGTCTGGCACCGGGCTACCACACTCTGCCCGGTTGGTCGGAGGTCCTGCTCACGCTGGGCCTGCTCACGATGTTCATAGGCGGTTGGCAGGCCCTCAAACAGACCGACCTCAAACTTCTGCTCGCCTTCGGCACGGTCTCCCAACTGGGATTCCTCACGACTCTGGCCTCATTCGGCACGCCCGACATCACCAAGGCCGCACTGGCCCTGCTCATCGCACATGCGCTGTTCAAAGCCTGTCTGTTCCTGTGCGTGGGCATCATCGACCATCGGGCCGGCACACGCGACCTGACGAAGCTCTCCGGGGGCTGGAAGGCGTTCCCCGTCGTGGCCGTCTGCGCCACGATCGCCGCGGCCTCGATGTCCGGTCTGCCGCCGCTGCTGGGCTTCGCCGCCAAGGAAGCCGTCTATTCGACCCTGCTCGCCTCGGGCGACAAGGCGGCGATCATCGCGCTGGTCGGCGTGATGATCGGTTCGATGCTCACCGTCGCCTACTCGGCACGCTTCGTCTGGGGTGCGTTCTCAAGCAAAGACGGCGTCGACGATATCGCCCGCCGCGACGAGAAGATCACGCTGATCATCTCCCCTGTCATGCTCACTGTGCTCACCGTGGCGCTGGGGCCTGCCGTCGGACTCGTCGACGGCTACTTCGAGGCCTGGACCTCGACGCTGCCGGTCATCGACCCCGGCGACGGCGACTATCATCTGGCTCTGTGGCACGGGTTCGAACCGGCCCTGGCCCTGTCGGCTGTCACGATCGCCGTCGGCCTCGGACTCTTCTTCGTCCGCGACTCGTTCGCCAAAGTCCAGTCGACGCTGCCATCGGGCCTTGATTTCCACGACCTCTACCGCAGGATGATCAGCTCGATGGAGAAGTTGGCGCTGTGGGTCACCTCGCGGACGCAGCGTGGCTCGCTGCCGTTCTACCAGAGCGTGGTCTACCTCGTCCTCGTCGCCGGCCTCGGCCTTGCGATCATCACGAACGACACCTGGAACATCGAGTTCGACCTCTTCAACACTCCACTCGACTTCATCGTCGCCGCGGTCCTCATCGTCGTTGCGGTGGCTGCGACCCGTGCCAAGAAGCGCTTCACCGCCGTGGTCGTCACCGGAATCTCCGGCTATGCGATGGTCGCGTACTTCGCCTTCGTCGGCGCCCCGGACCTGGCTCTGACCCAGGTCCTGGTGGAGACGATCACCATCGTCGTCTTCGTCCTCGTCCTGCGCAGGCTTCCGGCTCGGATCGGTCAGAGCACCGGGCGCTTCACACCGGCCTGGCGCGCCATCATCGGTGGTGGCGTCGGCGTGACCATGATGCTCGTCGTCCTCATCGCTGCCGGGGCCCGTGTCAGCGAACCGGTCTCCGTCGACTTCGGCCAACTCGCCTATGAAATGGGCCACGGCAAGAACATCGTCAATGTGACCCTCGTCGACATCCGTGTCTGGGACACCCTCGGGGAGCTCTCCGTCCTCGTCGCGGCCGGCACCGGAATCGCCGGACTGATCTTCGTCCGCGGCCGCGAAGGACACCTCCACCGGTTCGTCTCCCGCCGCGACGGCACCGAACTGCAGGGGCGGGTACGCTTCCAACCGGTCCCCGAAGAGATCAGTGACTACCACGCACCGGCACGCCGACACGATCCCGAACGCGAAGACGTGACGCAGCGGCGAGTCTCCTGGCTCATCGCCGGACGCACGCTGGCCCCACGCAACCGCTCCATCATCCTCGAGGTCACCGCCCGTCTGGTGTTCCACGCGGTCCTCATCTTCTCCCTCTACCTCCTGTTCGCCGGCCACAATGATCCCGGGGGCGGCTTCGCCGGTGGCCTCGTCGCGGGTCTGGCACTGGTCGTGCGCTACCTCGCCGGCGGCAAATTCGAACTCGCCGAGGCGGCCCGCTTTACCCCGTCGGGCTTGCTGGGCACCGGAATGATCCTGGCCGTGCTCACCGGAATCGGCGGATGGTTCTGGGGCGACGCCGTCTTCGAGTCCGTCTACTTCGAAGGAGACATACCGGTGCTCGGGCACCTGTCCTTCGGAACATCGACCTTCTTCGACATCGGCGTCTACCTCATCGTCGTCGGATTGATGCTCGACATCCTCAGGTCCTTGGGCGCCGAGGTGGATCTGCACCAGGAGCGCGATGAAATGGTGCTGACCAACCGGCTCAACCAGTCCTACCACCTGTCGGAGAACTTCAGCGCCAAGGCTGAGCACGATGCCGTCTCCTCGATCCTCGACCGTGTCAATCACCTCGATGTCGACAACGGCGCCGAAGGGGGGCGGCTGTGACTGTGCCCTTCATCATGGTGCTGGCGATGGGATTCCTCTTCGCCTGCGGCATCTACCTCATGCTCGAGCGGTCACTGACCCGCGTGCTGCTGGGCTTCATCCTCCTGGGCAACGGCGTCAACCTGCTCATCATCCTCACCGCAGGCAGAGGAGCGGCACCGCTGACCGACGGCGAGGACCTGTCCACAGCGGGCATGTCCGATCCGCTCCCGCAGGCGCTCATCCTCACGGCCATCGTCATCACGTTCGCCGTCACGGCGTTCCTGCTGGCCATGATCTATCGCTCCTGGCGCCTGGTCCGGGCCGATTCGCTGCAGGACGACACCGCCGACCTTCAGGTGGCGATCACGAAGATGATCGACTCCGAGGCGGAGGCGAGCACGGACTACGACGACACCGAGTTCGGTGACGAGGCCGAGAGCCCGATCACCGGCGCCATCGACCTCGACGATGACGGCACACCTCGTGAACGCGAAGACCCGAACGCCACGGTCGACGCGGAACGGTCTGGACCCGGTGAGGCTGGCACCACCTCGGCGCGGGAAGCCGGTGAGGCCACCACCTCGGCGAACACGAATGACACGAACGACACAGGGTCCGATGGAACCGGGACGGGGGAGAAGAAATGATCGACCTCCTCCCCGTGCTGGTGCCGCTGCCCGTCCTCCTGCCCCTCATCGGGGCCGGGCTGGCGCTGGTGCTGTCGAAGCATTCGCGGGCACAGAACATCGTGTCGATCCTGATTCTCAGCGCGGTCATGGTCATCTCGCTCATCATGCTCTTCGGCGTCGACGCCGAAGGTCCGCAGGTCGTGGCCATCGGTGGATGGGAGCCTCCTGCCGGGATCGTGCTCGTCGCCGACAGACTCTCCTCGCTCATGCTCGTCGTGTCCTCCCTGGTCATCCTGTGCGTGCTCATCTACGCACTGAGCCAGGACGCCAACGACGATTCGAACGAGACCCCGATCTCCGTGTTCAACCCCAGCTATCTGGTGCTGTGCGCGGGCGTCGCCAACGCCTTCCTCGCCGGTGACCTGTTCAACCTCTACGTCGGCTTCGAGATGTTCCTCGTCGCCTCCTACGTGCTGCTGACCCTGGGCGCCACGGCCGAGCGCATCCGGGCGGGCGTGACCTACGTCGTCATCTCGCTCGTGTCCTCGATCATCTTCCTGGCCGCAATCGGCGTCATCTATGCGTCGACCGGAACCGTGAACATCGCGCAGCTGACCGATCGGCTGGCCGAACTGCCGCCGGACGTGCAGATGATCCTGCACGTCCTTCTGCTCATCGGCTTCGGCATCAAGGCCGCGATCTTCCCACTGTCCTTCTGGCTGCCCGACTCCTATCCGACCGCTCCGGCCCCGGTGACGGCCGTGTTCGCGGGTCTGCTGACGAAGGTCGGCATCTATGCGATCATCCGCACCGAAACCCTCCTGTTCGCCGAATCCTCCCTGCGAGTGCCGCTGCTGATCGCCGCGGCATTGACGATGGTGGTCGGAATCTTAGGCGCAATCGCCCAGTCGGAGATCAAGAGGATCGTGTCATTCACCCTCGTCTCCCACATCGGCTACATGCTCTTCGGAGTGGCCTTGGGTACGACTGTCGGGCTCGCTGCCGCGATCTATTACACGGTTCACCACATCATCGTTCAGACCGCACTGTTCCTGGCCATCGGCATGGTGGAGATGCGAGGTGGTTCGACCTCGACGCGGTCACTCGGCGGACTGATGGTGCTCTCGCCGGCGCTGTCGATCATCTTCTTCATCCCGGCGCTCAATCTCTCCGGCATTCCGCCGTTCTCCGGGTTCATCGGCAAGGTCGGACTCTTCGCGGCCGGTTTCTCCGACCACGACTGGCTGGCCGTCGCTCTCATCGTCGCCGGCACCGTGACCAGCCTGCTGACCCTCTACGTCATCGGGCGTACCTTCAACCTGGCCTTCTGGCGCGACCCTGCGGATGCGGAGGAGCCGAATGAGGAGCTCGTTGCGGAGTTCGCCGAACGCAAGAAGGCCAAGCTTGCGGGCAAACCCTGGAAGGCGCATATCGGTGTGCCGGGGTCGATGGTCGCCGCCACCACGGTGGTGGTCGTCGCGTCGATCGTCCTCACGGTCTTTGCGGGCCCATTGTGGGACCTGTCCGATCGCGCCGCGGAGAACCTGCAGTCTCCCGTGAGCTATGTGACGAATGTGTTGGGCGGTGATGACCAGTGAACGCCAAACGGTCCCGGATGACGAAGGGCAGAAGCTTCGTCCAGCAGCTCGTGCTGGTGTTCTTCCTCGTGGTGCTGTGGGTGATGCTCTGGGACGCAGTGTCGCTGATGCACATCATCACCGGCGTCATCCTCGCCTTCGTCGTGACCCGGGTGTTCTACCTGCCCCCGGTGGTGCTCTCCGGCCGGTTCAACATCATCCACGCACTGAACTACGGTCTGTGGTTTCTGTACTCGCTCATCTATGCCTCCGTCGAGGTCGCCTGGTTCGCATTCCGTCGTCGCGCGGTGGGTGCCGGATCGGTGATCGCCTGTGATCTGCGCACGAGTTCGGACCTGCTGATGACGCTCGTGGCCGACACCGCGAGCCTCATCCCCGGGTCGATCATCATCGACAGTGACCGCGCGCAGGGCATCCTGTACCTCCACGTCCTCGACTGCGATTCCGAGGAGAAGATCCTGACGGCCAAACGGCAGGTCTACTACATCGAACGGCTGCTCATCCGGGCCGTCGGCTCCCATCGCGATCTCGCCGCTCTCAAGGTCGACCCCGACCCGATGGCCGACGACGACGGAGGTGCGCGATGAGTCAGATCGTTCTCGACACCCTCGTCTTCGTGGCTTCGGTGCTGCTGGCCGCCTCGGCGATCATCGCCCTCTACCGCATCGTCCGCGGCCCCTCGATCCTTGATCGCATGATCGCCACCGATGTCGTGCTGGCCTCGATCATGTGCGGTCTGGGCGGGTTCATGGCCCTGTCCGGGCGCACGGATCTCCTACCCGTGCTCATCGTGCTGGCGATGCTCGGATTCGTCGGATCCGTCAGCGTCTCCCGCTACGTGTCGAAGTCCGATTCCATGACCCCCGGCGCCGAGGTGGGCTCACTCAGTGACTTCTCCAGCTCCGACTGGCACATGCCCACGGAATCGACCGGCGAGGGGGATCGCCAGGGCGACGCGCAGAGCCGCCCACCGGCGCAGTCCGAAAACGAGGATGCGTGGCCCGACGACGTGGCCCGCGGAATCTACGACAGCCCCGACGGCCCCGAAGCCATCACCGTTCAAGCAGACGAAGAGCCGGTCACTGTGGGCCTCGACCAAGGAACCGACCTTGGCACGGACGGCGAGGGCCTGGGCACCGGACCGGATTCGGGGCCGGATGACTCCGACGACGGTGCACGCACCGGGCCCGAGGCCGCCGACGATCACGCTGCCCGCGACCCCGACGAACACGCTGCCCGTGAAGCCGACGACGCTGCCCGCGACACCGACGACGGGGGAGGGGGACGCCGATGATCCTCGACATCATCTCTGCGGTGCTCATCCTCCTCGGCGGGGTGCTGTCCCTGGCCGCGGCAGTGGGTATGCTGCGTTTCGCCGATCTCCTCTCACGCATGCACGCGAGTGCGAAGCCCCAGGTGCTGGGCCTGATCGCGGTGGCCCTGGCGATTGCGCTTCAGTACCCGAACTGGGCGACTGTGACGACTCTGGCGATCATCATCTCCTTCCAGCTCGTGACGATTCCCGTGGCCACGCACATGGTGGGGCGCGCCGGTTATCGCACCAAGCACCTGCGTCGTTCTATGCTGTACCGAGATGAACTCGCCGAGGCGGTCGATCGGGCAGAGGCCAGAGAAGTCGCGTGGGAACGCAGAAAAGGAATCGGAACGGACCACAATGACGGTTGACACTCAGCACGAACCCCAGCCCTTGGTGCTGGTCGCCGATGACGAACCCGATGTCCTCGGCGCCGTCGTTCCCTTCCTCGAACGCTCCGGTTTCCGGGTGCTGGCCGCCAGCGACGGACTGCTGGCCCTCGACGAGATCCACCGGCACAATCCCGATGTGTGCGTCCTCGACGTGCTCATGCCCGGTGCCGACGGCCGACAGGTTCTGCGCCGACTGCGTCAGGAGGAGAACTGGGTCCCGGTCCTGCTGCTGACCCAGGTCGGAGAGGCCGTCGAGCGGGCGATGGCACTCGAAGAGGGCGCCGACGACTACCTCAACAAACCCTTCGACCCGCATGAGCTCGTGGCACGCATCCGCGCAGTCCTGCGCCGGACCCACTCGGACGGGCCGCCCTTGGCGACGGCTCCCGTGCTGGTGTCGAGCTTCGGACTGCGCGTCGATCGTGTGGGCAGGCGCGCCTGGATGGGGGCCCGCGAACTGGTCATCACGCCCAAGGGCTTCACGCTGCTGGAATACCTCATGGTCCACCAGGACGAACTCATCGAACGTTCCCGTCTGCTCGAGATCCTGTGGGGATTCGAAGAGGCTGTGGGCACTCGCGCGGTTGACTCTCGAGTCGCCGAACTGCGCCGGGTCCTCGGCGAGGACGCCGCGGAACCCCGGTGGATCGCCACCGTGCAGGGGCGAGGCTACCGCTTCGTCGGTGAGGTCAGAGGCGAAGAGGGCCAGAGGACCCTATGACGAACTTCCTGGTCATCGAGGTCCAGATCTGGCTGTTCCTGCTTCTGCTGTTCCTCGTACTGGCAGGCTTGGCCATCGCCGCGTTCTTCATCTGGAGATACCTGCGACGGCGTGAGGCCGCGCTGCGGGAGTCGATCGAAACGGCGGCGAGCGAGGACTCCCTGGCCAAGCGCAACCGGATGCTGATCCGTCTGGACCACGAGCTGAAGAATCCGCTGACCGCGCTGCGCACCTCGGCGGCGAGCATCCGGGACGTCGTCCGTGAGGGCGGGACGATCACCGAGGTCGAATCCGGCGCCAAACAGGTCGACATCTCCTCCCGCCGAGTCGCACGCCTCCTGGCCGATCTGCGCAGACTCGCCGACGTCGAGACCCGCATCATCGACTACTCCCGAGTCGACCTCGATCGGCTCATCCACCAGGCCGTCGAGGACGCATCGACAGCACCGGGCGCTGAGGACCGGATGATCGTGGCCACCGTCGCCCGCGCCCCTTGGCGCCTGCCCGATGTCGCCGGTGAGGAGGATCTGCTGCTCACAGCGATCCTCAACCTGCTGGGCAACGCGCTGAAGTACTCCTCCCAGGCCGAAGTCGTCGAACTGCGTGCCAATGAGCAGATCATCGACAGCCATCGGTGGGTCGTCGTCGAGGTGGCCGACACGGGCAGCGGCATTCCGCTGACCGAACAGGAGCAGGTATGGGACGAACTCTCACGGGGGTCTCGCGTCCGCGCGGTGGCCGGTTCCGGCATGGGACTGTCCCTGGTCCGAGCGATCGTGACCCGTCACGGCGGCTCGGTGCAGCTGTTCAGCCAGGAGGGTGTGGGCACCTCGGTGCGCATGGTGCTGCCGGTCCTCGGCGACGCCGCACAGGTGACGGTGCCGCCGATGGCCGATCAGGTCGGGCAGGCCGCGGCAGGATCGCATCCGGTCCAACCCGTGCAGCTTCCCGACTCGGGGCAGACACCCGGCTTCCTACCTCCCCGGCAGCCCAATGAGGCCGAGCTTCAGGGACGCATCCTGGGCACTCCGCGGCGGACCTCGAAACGACGCCTCGAACGCGTCGATGGAGACCTGGTCAACCGTTCGACCGGGCAATCGGTCAGTGGTGGGTTCCCGCCGGACTCCGGACAGCACTCCCGGTTCAAGCCTGGCCCGGGCGTAGGCCGCGGACCAGCAGGCCCACAGTCTGGACCGCAGCCGGGCTCGCAGCCTGCCCCAGGCGCCGGTGATCCGCAGTCTGGACCGCAGCAACATTACGGCAGCCAGCCAGGCTCGCAGCAGCCCGACTCGGGACAGCAAGCTGATTCAGCACAGCAGCCGAGGACCGACCGGTGATGAGACACGCTGCGAAGGTGCGAACAGTCGCAGCAGGAGCGGCACTGCTCGGTCTCGTCCTCAGCGGTTGTTCGGCCCTGCAGATCCGCACCGCAGAACGGAACTCGGGACCGGTCCGTGTCGCCGTTCAGGAAAGTGCAGGCGAGAGCCCCACCACGGCACCACCTGAAGACGGAATCCCCGACGGGATGAAGGAAGTCTCGGTCAACCTCGGCGCCGAATGTCCGGTCGACGTCAGCCTTGCCATGGCAGACGGGTGGTCGCAGAGTTCGTCCACCGCCGAATTCCACTCGTTCTCGCGCGGAACCTCGGTCGCCGACAACGACGTCGTCCTCATCTCCTGCACTCAGGCCTACGATGAGTCGCCGCAATCGGTGGTCGAGGCGAAGAAGAAGTTCTCGTTCTCGAAGAAGGGCTCCTCGGTGGTCTCCGAGCGCACAGGGGGCCTCGCCGCCGGATACTACTGGTCGTTCCACGGTGTGCTCGGTCCGAGCGAGATCTTCGCGATCGACCAGAAGCCGACTCTCATGTACGGGGCCCGGATCGGGTACAGAGCCAATGGGCGTCTCGTTGAGATCGGCGTCGAGATGCGCGCTCTCGAATCGGACACGGCCGCCGCGAAGGAGTTTGAGAAGATGCTGCCGACGGTCACCATCGACGACGCAGAGGTTCCCGCACCGAGATTCAAATAGCCGGTGTCGGTCCGTGGCCCGTCGGCACAGGTCCTCGGCAGATTCTGCGTCCCGATCCTCGGCGATGATCCTAGGATGGGACTATGACGACCAACGACGCTGTGACCACTCTCCTCGATGCGCGCCGCCTGCAGGGCCTCCTGACGAACCGGAACGGTCGTGTGATCGCCCAGTACTCCTTCCTCAACTCCGACGGCAACAGCTACCTCACCCACCTTGCTGACATCGGCGGAGAGAGTCCTCGGCGCCTCACCCGTGGTGATCAATCCATCGGCCCGGCGACGATCGATGAGTCCGGAACGATCTACTTCGCGGCCAAACGCATCGGCGAAGACGGCAAGGACGCCCAGAGCCCGAGCCTGTGGGCGCTGCCGGAGACCGGGGAGGCGCGCAAGCTCGCCGATCACGACGGCGGCTACTCCCGGCTCGACGTCAAAGGTCAGACCCTGGTCGCGCAGCTCCCCGTCCACACCTGGGCTGCCGATGAGGACGAGCACCAGGAATACAGCCGGGAACGCAGAGAGTCCAAGGTCAGCGGCATCCTCCACTCCGGATTCCCCATCCGCCGCTGGGACCACGATCTGGGACCAGGGCGAGAGACCCTCGCGATCGCAGACCTGAACGCGGCTACTGCAGAGTTCGACGAGGCACCCGCCGCGGATGACGCACAAGGCGGCACCGGAGTCACCTTCCGCTACCTGCCGCTGCCGCCCGGTCGCCTCGTCGACTGGGCTCTCGACGACGAGGCACGCTTCGTCCTCGTCCAGATCGAGAAGCCGATCCCGGGCCAGCTCGAGGCCAGCGAGATCTGGCAGATCGACGTGCACAAACACGGTGCTCCCCGGTTGCTGGTCGAGGCTGCCGCAGATCATGCGTACGGCATCGAGGCCATCAGCCCCGACGGCACCCGGGCCCTTCTCACGCGGGAGCAGTTCTGGACAGCGACGACGAATCTCTCCGCAGCGCTCATACTCCTCGACCTCGACACTCAGTCGCTGAGTCCGGTGTGGCCCGAGGCCGACGACTGGTTCGCCCCCGTCTGGGCCGATGATTCGACACTCGTCGCAACCGCGGACGATCACGGTCGGGGCAGTGTCTTCATCGGTGACGTCAACGACGAGCAGCCTCGGCGACTGGTGGGCGGTGAGAGCCAGAAATATGCGTTTGCGGGACTGCAGGTGCAGGGACTCACGGTCGTGGCGACCGCCTCGGCGATCGACGTCGCGCCCCTGCCCATCGCCATCGAGCTGGTCTCGGGCCAGATCAGCGAGCTCGCCAACCCCGCGAGCGTCATCGATGGGGCGGGCACCCTCGCCGAGGTGACCGCCGTTGGTGACGACGGCACCGCGGTGCGCGCCTGGTTGGCTCTGCCCGAGGGGGAAGGGCCGTTCCCACTCGTCGTCTTCGCCCACGGCGGACCCTGGGGATCCTGGAACTCCTGGACGTACCGGTGGAATCCGGGACCGTTCACCGCCGCCGGATACGCGGTGCTGCTGCCGGACCCGGCGATCTCCACCGGCTACGGGCAGTCGATGATCGACCGCGGTCAGCAGGAACTGGGCGGGGCACCGTTCACGGACATCCTCGCGCTCACGGACGCGGCGATCGCCAGGCCCGACATCGACGCCGAGCGCACCGCTCTGGCCGGTGGATCCTATGGCGGGTACATGGCGAACTGGGTGGCCGGGCACACCAGCCAGCGGTTTCGGTGCATCGTCACCCACGCCTCCCTGTGGAACACGACCTCGATGGGCCGGACCACGGACAACGCCTCCTGGGACGTGGCCATGCGGAAGCAGTCGTCGACGTACTCCCCGCACCTGTTCGCCGACCGGATCGAGGTGCCGATGCTCGTCATCCACGGTGACAAGGACTACCGGGTGCCCATCGGGCAGGGCCAGGAACTCTGGTACGACCTGCTGTCCCGGTCGAAGACACCCCTGGACGCAGAAGGGCTGACCCAGCACCGCTTCCTGTACTTCCCCGACGAGGGCCACTGGATCACAGGGCGCGGCAACGCCGAAGTCTGGTACCGCACCGTCCTGGCCTTTCTCGACCTGCACGTCCTCGACATCGACGCCGAGCGCGCCCGCACGCTGGGGTGAAGACGGAGCCGCCATGATGACCACTGAGCACACTCGCCCGCCTGCGGACACG
>NZ_JAKDJU010000276.1 GCF_030453725.1 Brevibacterium picturae | reverse complement strand
ACCTCCACCACCTCAGCGCCCGAACAATGATCGGTTTCGTCCTCGTCCGCAGCAGCCCGGTCCTGGCTCGCAGGGGCCGGGGCCCCAGCCGCCACCTCGTCAGATCCCTCAGCCGGGGATGAATCCGGCGTCGCAGGGCCAGGGCAACCCCCACCTCGGCGGTCCGATGAATCAACACCAGATGCAGGGCCAACCGCAGATGCAGGGCCAACCGCCGATGCAGCAGCGCGTCTACGAACAGGCGCGATTCGCACCGACAGTGACCCAGGAGATGCGGGTCCGCGCCCGCATGCAGGCACCGCAGCAGAGGGTCTCCGACACTCCGTGGACCGGGGCGGTGCGACAGTCCCAGCCTGTGGAAGAACCAGGATCGACGGCCAATATCATCCGTCTCGCCATCGCCATCGTGGCCGTGGTCGGACTGACAGTCGGGCTGGCTGTTCTCGCCCTGCTCGGAAGTCTGAGCTTCGGCGTCAGACTCTTCGCCTTGATCGCACTGTCCGCGATACCGCTCATCGGGATCATCGCCTATGTGCTCTGGCTCGACCGGTGGAAACCGCAGCCGAAGATCATCCTCGGGCTCTGCCTCCTCTGGGGCGGTGTGGCCGCGGTCATCCTCACCCTCGTCTTCTCCCTCGTCAGCCAGGTCGCTCTCTACTTCGCCGGTGTCGGGGCCATGCCCGACGCTGTCGGAGCCGTCATCCAGGCGCCCATCGTCGAAGAGACGACGAAGACCGTGTTGCTCGTCGTCATCGTCCTCGCGGCCCGACGTCACTTCGAAGGACCCCTCGACGGACTCGTCTACGGAACCCTCATCGGTGCCGGCTTCGCCTTCACCGAGAACGTGCTCTACCTCGGCGGCGCATGGGAGGAAGCAGCCGCAGCCGGACTGTGGCAGACCTTCGTGCTTCGCTGCCTGTTCTCGCCTCTGCTGCACACCGTCTTCTGCACCTGCGCTGGTGTGACGATCGGCTTCGCCGCCCGCAAATGGCAGTGGTGGGCGATCATCCTCATGTGGTTGCCCGGCCTCTTCGTCGGCATGATCCTGCACGGCATCTGGAACGGCACCATGACCGGTCTCTCGTTGATCGGAACGATCCCGCAGATCATCGGGCTCATCGTGCTCAGCTTCATCCTCACCACTTGTTGGGTTGTGCTCGGAATTCTCCTGCGCCGCAGCGAGCGACTCCACACCCTGAACATGCTCGGTGACTATGCCAACACAGGGTGGTTCACGCACGCCGAGGTGGACATGCTCGGAACCTGGAAGGGGCGCAAGTTCGGCAGACAGTGGGCGAACACCTTCCCCGGAGGCAAGGAGGAGATGCGCACCATGATCCGGACCTCCGCTGATCTCTCGACGACCCGCATGCGGCTCTTGGCCGGAGTCGGCGGTCAGAAGGAACGCGAAATCGAGAGCTTCCAGCTGAAGAAGTTCTCCTCCGCCCGCGATCGCCTTCTCGCCGCGTCGAGAAGCGTGATTCGCTGACTGCCGTGATGCTCGTCGACGTCGTTATCATCGTCCTGGGGATCGCTGCGCTCTTCTCCGGGTTCCGCCAGGGATTCATCATCGGTCTCGGCACCGCCGCCGGCTTCGTGGTCGGCTGGATCCTCGGCCGAGTGCTCTCGCCCTTGGTCGAAAGCCTGAGCGAAGGCACCCAGGCAATGGAGAGCGCCGGTGTCGTCATCCTCCTCGCGTCGATGCCGCTCGTCCTCAGCGTCCTGTTCGCCTTCGCCGGCAACGGGGTCGGCGCGTGGATCAAACGATCCATGGACTCGGAGCTGGGGCAGGGCATCGACTCGATCGGCGGCACTGTCACCGCAGGAGTCGTCTATGTCCTCGTCATCTGGCTGGCGGCAGGCTTCATCCGGACCACACCCTGGGTCGAACCCAACCGGTGGGTCGCCGATTCATCGGTGATTGCGGCCGTGGACCGGACGATCCCGTATTCTTCGCAGATCGCGCTCGGTGATATCTCCAAGGGTCTCAAGGCAACCGGCTTCCCGCAGGTGTTCGCTGGTCAGACGGAGCAGATCCGCGGCGTCGGCGAACCCGACTCGGCGATGGTCGACGTCGGCCGTGGCGTCGAGGAATCGGTTGTCAAGATCACGACCACTGCCACCACATGTCCGACAGGTTCCGAAGGATCGGGGTTCGTCTATAGTGACGGACTCGTCGCCACCAACGCCCACGTCGTTGCGGGCTCAACGGACCTTGCTGTTCAGGTCGGTGGCAAAGGCAGGCCCTACCCCGCCGAGGTGGTGGAATTCGATTCCGCGGCCGACGTGGCCGTTCTGCGGGTTCCCGAGCTCGAGGCTCCGGCTCTCGACTTCGGCAATGCGCTGGGGCCCGGAGACGACTCCGTGGTTGCCGGATTCCCACAGAACGGGCCCTACACGATCTCTCCATCACGAGTACGCGAGACGATCGACGCGCGGGGCCTCGACATCTACGATTCGAATTCGGTGGTGCGCGAGGTGTATTCGCTGCGCGGCATCGTCCGCGAAGGAAACTCGGGCGGCCCGCTGCTCGACGCGAACGGTGACGTGGTGGGGATGGTCTTCGCGCGCTCTGCCACCGATGATGAAACGGGATACGCCCTCACGCGCTCGGAGATCAGTGATGAGCTGCAGGCGGGAGCACAGAACCGGACCCCGGAGCCGACAGGACAGTGTACGAGCTGAGGCAGCGCACACACTGAGCCTCGCGCCCTCCGACG
>NZ_JAKDJU010000073.1 GCF_030453725.1 Brevibacterium picturae | reverse complement strand
ACCGCGCCCGCCGCCGGGGCCTCTCCCGTTCTCGGCATCGAAGTTGAAGGAGCCTCCGCCCATGGAGACGTTGGGATCGTGGCTCATGAAGTCCTCCTCAGCTCACTGTGGCTGTGCACGATCTGTCGGTGCTGCGGATAGCAGTGCCAGGTCTGCCAGGAGACCTGTTCCGATTCGCTGCGGGTCAGCGCCAGTGCCGTGAGCGCGCCCGGCTCGCCGGGGAAGTCGACGACGAGATGATGATCGTGAGCGCTGGAGGCTCGGACCACCTCGGCGGCGGCATCGGTGAAGCTGCCTGCGACGTCTGTCAGCTCACACCGGAACCGGTGCCGAGTGAATCCTGACCAGGTTCCGTCGGTGGTGCGGGTCGTGCCCCAGCCGGGACGCTCATCCGCGCCGAGGCAGGCGAAGGTTTCGATGAACGCATCAGTGTCCCGATCGCGCAGGATCACCTGGTGGGAAGAGCCGACGACGTGGAGTTCGAGACGCGTTCTAGCCTGCCCGTTCGACGCCGGCAGTTCGACGATCGTCGACGCCAGGGAGGTGATGCGGCCGTGGTCGAGGCTGAAGCTCAGCGCCTGGGCAGACGTATCGGTGTACACCACGTCGGCGGTCACCGGCTGCGTCATTGGGGGAGTGAGTGTCATCAGCTGCCCGAATAGATGGTGAAGGAGCCGACCGGAATCGACTCGCCGGTGCTCACTTCCCAACGGCCGTGGTCGAAGCGTTCGAAGGCCAGCAGCTTGCCGTCATCGGACTCGTAGTCGACGTAGTCGACGCCGCCCTTCTCGTTCAGTCCCGTGGTGCCCTCGGCGCGGTAGGAGGCGGTGCCGTGCTCGACGAGTCTGTACTCGGTGCCCTCGATCGTGATGGTCTTGGACTTCGGTTCGATGTCGAGTTCGGGACGGTCACTCCACCGCGAGACCTGCAGGTCGGGGTCCTTCTCGACGGTCAGCCACAGGCGGGTGGCGGACTGGTCGGCCTGGAAGAAGTGCTCGGCCCAGTCGTAGCCGCCCTCGGAGATGCGCAGGGTGCCGCGGACGAAGAATTTCTCATTGCCGAATTCGAGCAGGTCCCCGGCCTTGATCGTCTCTGGGTCTCCGCCGGTGTCTCGCTCCGGGGCGAAGGGGTCCCGCGGTTGGGCGGGAGCCTGGTGCTCTTGAGCTTCGCGGGCCTTCGCCGCGCGCCTGCGGACGATGATCACCGTGATGAGCACGACGACGATGAACACCAGGGCGATGATGAGGATATTGGACACGGGTGCCTGCTTCGCTTCGGTGGCCGGAACGGTCATCCTCAACTGTAGTCGAAACGTCCTTCGAGTGCGGTCATCGTGTCTGCGGTGAAGTAACCGAGATCCTGGTTGAGTGCGTGCATGGGACCGTTGCTCCTGGCCGTGTAGGTCTGGATCCACGACGCTTGGGCGACCTCCGGGATTCCGTGGAGCTGACGCATGTTCGCAACTTTGAGTCCGCGACCGATGCCGCGGCCGCGATATGCGCGCTCAACCAGGGTGTCCTCCTGGATGATGATGTCGGGTTCGTGGCCGGAGACCATGATCTCCGTGTAGCCGACAGGGGCATCGTCGACGTGGGCGATCGAGCTGACGAGGATCCAGCCCTGATCCGCCATCCGCTCCTCATGGGTGCGGATGGCGCTCGCACCTATATGCTTGAGAGTTCGCGTGAGGTCGCCGACGGGGACGTCCTCATCCATCTGCCGGCGCAGCCGTGCCCAATCCTCGACAGCCTCGTCCGGGCAGCCGCCGATCCACGAGGTGATGGACATGGCCGGATCGGGATCTGTGCTCAGCCTCGACTTCGCGTCCGGATCCTTGTAGCGGTTCGCATCGTCACGCAGATAGGTCGACAGGTCGAGCAGGAGACGATCCTCCTGATGGCCGATGCTCAGACCCTGGGCTTCGGCGAAGACGATGCCTTCCGGACAGTAGGTCTCGGTCTGCACGATCTCGGTCTGCCCCCGCAGCAGATCCTCGACGACTCCGGCGATCGACGTACCGTATCCTCGGCGCCGGCGGGTCGGCAGAACTGCCACCTCGACATCCGCCGGAGCATCGGTGACGATGTTGATTTCGGCGCCGCCGATGTTCTCCTCGCCGAGGTGGGCCAGAAGAGCGATGTCCTGCTTGTCCGATCGCGGATGGGCGAACTGAGTGAGGGTGGACTCGAGACTCTGCCACCAGGCGGCGGTGCGGTCGGCGGTATAGGCCTCACGCATGAGAGCGTGCCACCGCGAAAGCCCAGCGACATCGTCGGGCTCGATCCGTGTGATCTGGACATCGACCATGACACGAGTCGACCATGGGCCGACACGGATTTCAAGGATGTCGGAGACGTCTTCGTCCCATCGGTGTCTACTCGTCCTGCCGCGGTCCGGACGTCGGATCGGGGTCGTCCTCAGGTCCCGCCTCGGCGGTGGGATCAGTTTTGGGCAGGCGGGAGCCGATGTGCGCACCGGGGCGATTCATGACCCGGTAGACGAGGAAAGCCCCTGCACTGAAGACCACGACGATGGTCAGGGTCAGGAAGATGACGGCGCCGAGACCAGGTTCCATCACTTCGCCATTCGACGCCGGTCGAGGAAGTTCGCGAATCGTGCACGGAAGGAACCCATGCCGATGGAGCCGCTGACTCGAATGGTCGGCTTGCGGCCCTCGGGGACGGCGTTGACCACCGACTTCACCGAACCCCAGGATTTGGACAGGCGGTCGGTGTTGACGGCCCAGTCAGCAGGGACGACGACGACCACAGACCCCATGCCCGCGACGACTTCGACATCGATGACCCCGAGATCGGTGTCGACCTCGAGGAAGTTCAGTTCGATGTTCGACATAGACGGTTCGCAGCGAATGTAGGGAGGAACCTGCCATTTGGCACGACGGACCTCACTCTCCCACCCGGCCTTGATGACGAGCGGCTCACCCGCTGCGAGGTCCTGACCCGCCGGATTCGAGCGTGTGAGCGCAACCCCGGGCCGGAACCGATCGGAGGGCAGATTGACGGTGAGGTCGGAGAGGACCCCATCGAGGTCGATCGGGAAGCGGGCGGCGTGGACCTGCTCCATTCGCTCATCGAGCTCCTCAACCGTGATTCGTCCGTCGCCGGCGGCCTCGCGCAGGACTTCGATCGCTTCATCGCGTTCTCTGTGTCCGATGCGGAAGGTCGTCGCAGGGTCGTTCTCGGCAGGGTCGTTGCCAGAGGAATCGGGGGTGGAGTGGCTCATGGTCTCTATCGTGCCCGATTCACACTTCAGGTCACAATGGACTGCGGCTCACGAGGGGCAGCACCGGACGGCGGCTCACGACGGTGACGAGGAGCGGGCGCGTGTGTCGTGTCAGCCGTTGGCATTAGGCTAAGGATGTGTCCACAGCACTGTACAGAAGATACCGCCCAGAGACCTTCGATGAGGTCATCGGTCAAGAGCATGTGACCGATCCGCTCAAGGCCGCGATCGAACGTGGCCGCATCAACCATGCCTATCTGTTCTCCGGCCCCAGGGGCTGCGGGAAGACCACCTCGGCACGGATCCTGGCGAGATGCCTCAACTGTGTGCAGGGTCCGACTCCCGTGCCCTGTGGTGAATGCCCCAGCTGCCAGGACCTGGCCAACGGGGGCCCGGGATCCCTCGACGTCGTGGAGATCGACGCGGCCAGCCACAACGGCGTCGACGATGCGCGTGACCTGCGTGAACGTGCGATCTATGCCCCGGCCCGCGACCGGTACAAGGTCTTCATCCTCGATGAGGCGCATATGGTGACCTCGCAGGGATTCAACGCCCTGCTCAAGATCGTCGAGGAGCCACCGCCTCACATCAAGTTCATCTTCGCGACCACCGAGCCCGAGAAGGTCATCGGCACGATCCGTTCACGGACCCACCACTACCCATTCAGGCTGGTCCCGCCCGAGGCTCTGGGCAACTACATGGACGATCTGTGCAGCCGCGAAGGCGTGCAGGTCGCCAAGGGAGTGCTGCCGCTCGTCGTGCGCGCCGGCGGCGGCTCGGTCCGCGACACCTTGTCAGTGCTCGACCAGCTCATCGCCGGTTCGGGGCCCGACGGTGTGGACTACGCCGGAGCCATCGCACTGTTGGGCTACACCCCGGATTCCCTGCTGTCCGACATCGTCGATGCTTTCTCGGCCGGTGACGGCGGTGGGGTCTATCGTGCCGTCGAACGCGTCATCGAGTCCGGGCAGGACCCGCGCCGCTTCGTCGAGGATCTGCTCGAGCGTATGCGCGACCTCATCGTCATCAACGCCGCCCCAGAGGCGGCCCATGCCTTCCTGCCGGAGGTTCCTCCGGACCGCCTCGAACGATTGACTCTGCAGGCCAGAGGCTTCGGTCAGGGCGAGCTCTCCCGTGCGGCGGACCTTCTCAACCAGGGTCTGACCGAAATGTCGGGAGCAACCTCGCCGAGGCTGCAGCTCGAGCTGATCTGCGCCCGTATCCTGCTGCCCGGTTCGGGTCGCAGTCGCGATGCCGTGCTCAGTCGTGTCGAACGGATGGAACGCCGAATCGGCATGTCCGCATCGGGAACGGCTGCGAACATCCCACCTGCTCAGCAGGAGGGAGCCGTCCACTCGGGCGGAAGCACTCAACAGAGCGGAAGCGCTCAGCCGGGCGCGGCCACTCAGCAAGGGGGTGGGCAGGGCAGCGCTGCGCAGACGGATTCCGCATCGCCGGCGCAGGAACGGACGCAGCCTGCGCAGGCGCCGGTGGCGCAGACCCCGAGTGGGGCACCCCGTGACGATTTCGATGACCTGGCCGAGATGGCCGTTGCTGCGGAATCCATGCTCAACGAACCGCCACGCTCGGCACCTGCGAATCGTTCTCAGGAAGACCCGTCGCAGTCGGCAGACACTCCGCAGAGCGCGAGTGGAGCCGCCGAAGAGCAGACACCTGGACGTGGAGCGCAGGACACACCGTCGACGGCTCCCTCAGGAGCGGCACCTCGTGAACAGCGTGTGAGTGAACCTGAACCTCAAGAGCAGACTGCCCGGACTCGAGATGCCCAGACTCCAGGGCAGCAGACTCCCTCGCCACAGACGCCTGCGCCACAGACTGCTTCGCCGCAGACGCCTGCGCCGCAGACTGCTTCGCCGCAGGTTCATGACGGAGAGTCGGCGAGCGGGCCGTCTCAGAAGACAGCTTCCGAGGCTGATTCTGCTCCGGAGGGTGACGCTGTGGCGGGTGCCGGCAATATCGGCGGCGAAATCGAAGCGATTCGACGGGCGTGGCCGAGCATCCTGGCCGCGGTCGAGAAACGCAGCCGCCTGACCAGGGCGATCATCGCTGCGAATGCGATCCCGCAATCGTTCTCCGACGGGGTTGTCTACCTCGGATTCAACAACGCCGGTTCTGTCCAGGGCTTCCAGCAGAGAGACCACGCGGCCAAGCTGGCGATGGCGATCAATGATGTCCTCGGCATCCAGGCACGCATCGACATCGGCGATGTCGGGCGCATAGGCGGCAATTCCGGTGGCAACTCCGGTAGTGCTTCCGGCGGCAAGGGTGCATCGGCGCCGGTGATGAACGACTCCACCGGCAGCCGTGGGCCGGCCCCTTCCCAGAGACGACCCAGTCCACAGGAAGTGGCCGCCGTCGTCGGCACTCGCGAGGTCGATAAACCGCAAGTCGATCACGAGAAATTCTGGGAACCGGGTGGCTCTCCCCAGGGCCCCTGGTCCGATGACGACGAGGAGGGAGAACCGCCGGCGGTACACGAAACGCCACAGCCACCGACTGATTCCGAGCCATCATTCGACGCATCCCGCGACGCCCACGACAGTCCGAACAGCCAGGCTGAACCGGCAGATGAGCCTGCTTCGAGAGAGCGGTCCACTACGAATGCGCAGTCCGTGTCGGACCGTGCGCCCGCGCCGGATCTCGCACCTGTGTCGGCCGATCATTCGCACGTGACCGAGGAGTCAGCGGGGTCGGAAGCACCGGCGGTTGAAGCACCAGCGTCTCCAGCACCGGTATCGGGGGAGGGCGTGGCTGACGCGGATGTCGTCGTGCCCGATCTCTCTGACGATGACTTCTTCAGCGACCATTCCGCAGCGGCGTCCGATCAGCAGCCGGACACCGATCCACAGGCGGACACTGATCCACAGGCGGACACTGATCCACAGTCGGGGCATGCGACACAGGCTGTCTCTGACGGACCAGGCCCACCGGACGCAACTGACCCACCGGACGCATCAGGCGCACCGGACGCACCGACGGAGTATGTCCAGCCCCGGTGGGAGGAGCCGACCTGGCACGACGCTCCAAGCGAGGCGGCTCCAACTCACAGTGATCCCCCGGGCGCTGAGACCGAGCCGAGCGATCCAATCGACGAGTCCACGAGCGCGGGCTCGGGGGCTGTGGAAGTCGGTGCACTGGTCGTGCCTCCGCCGGAGGACGATGACCTCGACGTCCTCGGTGACTACGCGGATGCAGACTTGGGAATGCCGGAATCTGCGGCGCAGCCACCTCCGCGGTCCCAACCTCAGGCGCCGTCAGCACAGTCCGCTCGCCCGCAGGGGAACGGGGGTGCGAAGCCTTTCAAATCCCGTTTCGCTGCTCTTGCCGAGAAGCACGGAGGCAACACCTCGCAGCCTTCTGCAGAGACTGCCGGAGACGGGTACCCGCCGAACGCGGGCGGTTCGGTGTCCGGAGGCGGTGCGATTGACGCTGACGTGGATGCTCAACCCCAGAACGCTGGCACTGACGAAGACGAGTATGATCCGGAGACGGATCTCGACGTCTCGGAGGCTCCACAGATCGGCGTGGCCGTGATCGCACGAGTCCTCGGTGGCGAAATCATTGATGAAAGAGAAGTATGAGCGCGGTTTACGAAGGTGCCCTGCAGGACCTGGTCGAGGAATTCGGCAAGCTTCCGGGCATCGGCCCGAAGTCCGCGCAGCGGCTGGCGTTCCATATTCTCCAATCAGAATCCGCCGATGTCAGCACCTTGGCCCAGGCACTGACCGAGGTGAAGAAGCGAGTGCGCTTCTGCGACATCTGCGGAAACGTCTCTGAGGAAACTGAGTGCACCGTCTGTCAGGATCCGCGTCGCGATCGGTCGATGATCTGCGTCGTCGAAGAGCCGAAGGACGTCGTCGCCATCGAGCGCACCCGCGAATACAGGGGCCTCTATCACGTTCTCGGCGGCGCGATCGATCCCATGGCAGGGGTCGGCCCCGACAATCTGCGCATCAAAGAACTGATGTCGCGTCTGCAGGACGGCGAGGTCAAGGAATGCGTCATCGCGACCGACCCCAACCTCGAGGGTGAGGCCACAGCGACCTATCTCGTGCGGCTGCTCAACTCCCTGGGAGTGACTGTGACGAGACTGGCGTCGGGACTGCCCGTCGGAGGAGACCTCGAATATGCGGACGAAGTCACTCTCGGTCGTGCCTTCTCCGGTCGCCGCGAAATGGACTGATCCACCTCCACCTGCCGTTCCCTGCTGTCAGCTTGTCAGCCTGTCGACGGCAGATTGCTCCGCACTGTTGACAACATATCGATTATCGTGAACCATATTGTTTATCGATATATCGAATAACGATAAGTCAGTGTAGATTGAGCGGTCCATCGGGGTCGGAAGTTCAACGGGCCCCATCAGGATTCGCCGCCGAGGGAAGGCAGAATCATGACCCAGGCACGCGGGCGGGGCGAACAGCCCGACGAGAACAGCAGTTCGGCTGAAGACCAAGGCACTGTCGCCGGAAATCTCAAGGGCGGCATGAAGTCAGGAGACGAAGCTGCCAAGCGGAAGGCGTTCGGAACGGGATACGAACTCTGGGTCGGACTGGCGATCGGATTCTACGTGATCTACGCCGTGACCGAGCTGATCACCGACCTGGTTCATGCGAAGATCCGACTGCCGCTCGAATTCGAGTCCGACTCTGTGGCGACACTCGACTTCCCAGGGGCAGAGGCAACGCTGAGCGGACTGACCCAGATAACGGTGTCGACTCCTGACCTGGCCACAGAGACGATGGTCCTTCTCCTCATCGCCAAGATCGCTCTGATCCTCACCTTCATCGTCGCTGCAGTCGCGAGCGTTCCAGTCATCAGGGACATCGCCAAGGGTGATGCGTTCACGGGTCGGTCCATCACGGCGCTCGGAGTGCTCGAGAGCGTCATCGCCGTCGGATGGCTGCTGTATTTCGGTGCCATGGTGCTGGGCAGCAACATGGTCTCGCGCGACCTCGACATCGCTGATGACGTCGGTCCCGGAGTCTCGACCGTGCAAGCGTTTCTCCTGCTCGGAGTCGTCGGCGGAATCGAGCTCCTGCGTCGCTGCTTCAAGTCGGGGCAGAAGGCCCAAGAAGAGCTCGAGGGGCTGGTCTGATGGTCGAGGAATTCGATTCGCTCCACGTCGTCTGTCACCTTGATTCGCTGCTGACGCAGAGAGGGCTGAGCCTCACCGAGCTGTCCAAGCACGTCGGGGTGTCCCTGGCAAACCTCTCGGTGCTGAAGAACAACAGAGCCAAGGCCGTCAGGTACTCCACCCTCATCGCGCTGTGCCAGGTGCTCGACTGCCAGCCGGGCGATCTGTTCACCGTCAACGCTCGATCTGACTGAATTTCCGGTCGATCTGAACGAATCTCAGGCCCCGCCGGTACGCGGATCCGAAGGGGTGCAACGGTGTCTGAATGACGGGCGAAGATGAAGTGAAACGGCTGACCTCATACAATGGTCACGGTGCCGGTGAGCCGACACGGCTGAAATCCTGATCGATGCAAGCACGAGACCACCATGTTTGGAATCATGGAATCGATCGCCCGGCACGGAACTTATCAGCGATAAGGAAGAGACTGCAGTGAGCATAGTCGTCCAGAAGTTTGGCGGGTCCTCGGTAGCCGATGCGGAATCGGTGAAGCGGGTGGCCAAGCGAATTGTCGAGAATCGTCAGGCCGGTCACGAAGTAGTCGTGGTGGTGTCGGCGATGGGGGACAGCACCGACGATCTCATCGACTTGGCCCAACAGGTTTCTCCCATGCCTCCCGCTCGTGAGCTTGACATGCTTCTCACTGCAGGTGAGCGCATCTCCATGGCGGTTCTGGCCATGGCGATTGCCAACCTCGGCGAGGAAGCACAGTCGTTCACCGGATCTCAAGCGGGCGTCATCACCGACGAACAGTTCGGCAAGGCCCGCATCATCGACGTCACGCCAGGCCGCATCCGGTCGGCGCTCGATCAGGGTTACGTGGCCATCGTGGCCGGATTCCAAGGAGTCAGCCAGACAGCGAAGAACATCACCACCTTGGGACGCGGCGGATCGGATACGACCGCGGTTGCCCTGGCAGCGGCACTGGATGCCGACGTGTGTGAGATCTATACCGACGTCGACGGAGTATTCACCGCCGACCCGCGCATCGTGCCGACGGCACACAAGATCGATGAGATCGGCTACGAGGAGATGATGGAGATGGCGGCCTCGGGCGCCAAGGTCCTCATGCTCCGGTGCGTCGAATACGCCCGCCGCTACAACGTGCCCGTGCACGTGCGGTCCTCATTCTCACGTAATCAAGGCACCTGGGTGACCGACTCACCCATTCCTGAAGCCTTCCGGTCGGCACGGGGGACAAACGCCCCGGCAGCGGTATCAGAAACGGAGTCCAACATGGAACAGGCAATCATTTCCGGAGTCGCCCATGATCGCTCGGAGGCCAAGGTCACGATCGTCGGCGTGCCCGACGTTCCTGGCAAGGCTGCCGCGATCTTCAACACCATGGCCGCGACTGAGATCAACATCGACATGATCGTGCAGAACATCTCCACGCGCGAACCCGGCAAGACCGACATCTCGTTCACCTTGCCGATGGACGATGGAGCCAAGGCGCTCGAGGCCCTCGACGCGGTGAAGACCTCGATCGGCTTCGATCATGTGCGCTACGACGACCAGATCGGCAAACTCTCCGTTGTGGGCGCGGGCATGCGCTCCCACCCCGGCGTGACCGCCATCCTGTTCGAAGCCCTGAGCGAGGCACAGGTCAACATCGACATGATCTCCACATCGGAGATCCGCATCAGCGTCGTCACACGAGCAGACATTCTCGACGACGCCGTCCGCGCCGCGCATGCCGCGTACGGACTCGACAGTGAAGACGACGAAGCAGTGGTTTACGGAGGTACCGGACGATGAGCGTCAATATCGGAGTAGTCGGAGCAACAGGCCAGGTGGGCGGGGTCATGCTCGACCTGCTGGCGGATGATCCCGGATTCGAGATCAACAGCCTGAGGCTCTTCGCCTCGGCGAGGTCTGCGGGCAAGGTCATCGAATTCAACGGCCAGGACATCACGGTCGAAGATGCCGCCGAGGCGGACCCCAGTGGGCTCGACATCGCGTTGTTCTCCGCCGGTGGGGGCACGTCCCGGGCACAGGCAGAGCGTTTCGCCGCCGCGGGAGTCACCGTCGTCGACAACTCCTCGGCCTGGCGGTCAGACCCCGAGGTTCCACTCGTCGTCAGTGAGGTCAACCCCGAAGCCCTCGATGCCGTGGCCAAGGGCATCATCGCCAACCCGAACTGCACCACGATGGCTGCGATGCCTGTCCTCAAGGCACTCGACACCGCCGCTGGTCTCAAGCGACTCATCGTCAGCACCTACCAGGCGGTGTCCGGCTCGGGCCTGAGCGGAGTCGAGGAGCTCGCCGGTCAGCTCGAGGCGGGAGTCGCCGACTCCCGCAAGCTTGCCCGCGACGGCAGCGCCGTGGAACTCCCCGCGCCGGACAACTACGTCGAGCCCATCGCGTTCAACGTCCTGCCCATGGCAGGGGCCATCGTCGACGACGGTGAACTCGAGACCGACGAAGAGAAGAAGCTTCGGAACGAGAGCCGCAAGATTCTCGGCAATCCGGATCTCCTTGTTGCTGGCACCTGTGTGCGAGTTCCCGTGTTCACCGGTCACAGCTTGAGCATCCATGCGGAGTTCGATTCCGAAATCTCCCCGGCCAAGGCCGCCGAGGTGCTTGCCGAGGCTCCGGGCGTCGAGCTTGATGACGTGCCCACCCCGCTGAAGGCGGCAGGCAAGGATTCGAGCTTCGTCGGCCGCATCCGCGCCGACCAGTCCGCCCCAGCCGGCAAGGGACTCGTCCTGTTCGTGACGAACGACAACCTGCGCAAGGGTGCTGCACTGAACACGGTGCAGATCGCCGCGCTCCTGGCGAAGAAGGTCGAGTCACAGGCGGCCTGAATAATCGCCTAGCTGAGACGAACCGCCCGGGAGCCATGCTCTCGGGCGGTTCGGCGTTGCCGGACCGTCATCTGCAACCGTCGATCAACGCGGAGTCGGAATTCATCGGCGCTGGCGACGACTTTTTCGAAATCGGAGTGGATCGAGCGCGGTAGGGCCGAGCGCTGCGGGGACGAGCGCTGCGGGGACGCATAAACAAGTTGCTATATATAAATATTTATATTAGTCGTGAGTCTTCGTGCTGAGTAGGGTGAACGTCGTTGACACACCGATCTTCGCTCACGCTTCGAAAGGCACACCATGCGCTCCTCACTTCTCGGCATCACGTCCGGGGCTGTCGCTCTGACCGTTGTTGCCGCCCTGAGCGGGTGCGGGGGACAGGCTTCCGGATCCACCGAGCTCTCGGTTGTCGCCTCGACCAATGTGTACGCCGACATCGTGTCGCAGGTGGCAGGCGACTTCGCAAAGGTCACCGCGGTCATCGACGATCCCAATCAGGACCCGCACTCCTATGAGGCGACGACTCAGGATCGGCTGAAACTGTCGAAGGCCGATCTGGTCGTCCAGAACGGCGGTGGCTATGACTCGTTCATGACGACGATGCTCGAAGCTTCCGGCGTGGACGTCGATACGATCGATACTGTCTCGATCTCAGGATTGCCCGGTTCCGGGGACGTCGGCAACGTACCTCACGATCACGGCGACGAGGAAGCCAACGGCGGCGGCCACGTCCATGAGCATGGCGAAGAAGAGGCCGGCGATCACGAGCATGGCGAAGAGGGCCACGATCACGAGCATGCCGGGGAAGAGGCGCACGAGCACGGCGAATTCAACGAACATCTCTGGTACTCGGTCCCCACGATGACGAAACTCGTCGATGAGGTTGCGACCCACCTCGGCGAGGCCGAACCCGAACATCAGGATGACTTCGCAGCCAACGCCGACGAATACAAGAAGACGCTCCAAGGACTGCAAGCTCAGATCGACGCGGCCGAGAAGAAGCATCAGGGTGATGCAGTTGCGGCGACGGAGCCCGTGCCGCTGTGGTTGTTCGAGGACATGGGACTGGAGAACATCACCTCGGACGAGTTCCTCGACGCCGTCGAAGAGGGCAATGACGTGCCGCCGCTCGTGCTGAAGAAGGCCGAGGAACAGATCTCGTCGGGTGATGCTGTGCTGCTTGGGTACAATACTCAGGCGGCAGGTCCACAGGCAGAGCAGCTGAGATCCACGGCTGAGGAATCCGACGTTCCGGTCGTCGACCTCGGCGAGACAATGCCGGCCGATGCGCACTATGCGGATTGGATGGGCGATTACATCACCGAAATCTCCACTGCGCTCGAAGGACATGAACACTGAGAATGGCCACTGATTCCGACGTTTCTCCCGAGCAGACCACGTATCCTCCGGTGATCCGTCTGCGTGATGCCGAGCTGCGATTCGGTGAGCGCGTGCTCTGGCACGACCTCGATCTCGACGTCGCGCCGGGGGAGTTCGTGGCGGTGCTGGGCCCGAACGGAACCGGAAAGACCTCCCTGCTCAAGGTGCTGCTGGGTCAGCATTCGCTGTCGATGGGATCGGCCCAGGTAGGCGGCAGAAGCGTCCATGCGGGAAACTCGGCCATCGGCTACATCCCGCAGCAGCGCGGAATCGACCAGCATACACCGATGCGCGGTCGTGATCTGGTTCGGATGGGCGTCGACGGGCACCGTTGGGGGCCAGGTCGGTTCTTGAAGCGTCGCCGCCAGCAGGTCGACGAGCTCCTCGACTCCGTCGGCGCCCGCGACTACGCTGATGCCCCTGCCGGGACGCTGTCCGGCGGAGAACTGCAGCGGCTGCGAGTCGCCCAGGCCCTGGCCAATGACCCCTCGGTGCTTCTGTGCGACGAGCCGCTGCTGTCGCTGGACATCCACCATCAGAAGGTCGTGGCTTCCCTGCTCCACGAACAGCGCGTCGAGCGCAACACCGCCGTCCTCTTCGTCACCCATGAGATCAACCCGATCCTGCCGTATGTCGACAGGGTCCTCTACATCGTCGGCGGTCACTTCCTTGTCGGCACCCCCGCCGAGGTGATGACCACCGAATCGCTGACCAGGCTCTATGGTTCCCCGGTCGAGGTGGTCCGGGTGGGCGGCCGGCTCATCGTGGTCGGCGGCGAGGCCGAATGCTTCGACCACCACGTCCACGAGGATGACATGAGCATGGAACGGGGTGCGATCTGATGTCGGCTCAGGAGATCTTCGGCTCTCTGTTCACCTTCGAGGACTACGGCGAACTGGTGGCGCTGCTGTTCAACTCACTCATCGCAGCCGGGCTGCTCGGCGTTGTCGGCGGCCTCATCAGTGTCTTCGTCATGGCCCGAGACATTCCCTTCGCCGTCCACGGCGTCTCCGAACTCTCATTCGCCGGCGCCGCCTTCGCCCTGCTCGTCGGCTTCGACGTTGTGGGCGGGTCGATCATCGGCTCGATCATCGCAGCGCTGATCATCGGTGTCGGCGGAGCCAAAGCTTCGGAGAAGAACGCCATCATCGGCGTGCTCATGCCCTTCGGGTTGGGCCTCGCGATACTCTTCCTTGCCCTCTACGACGGTCGTGCCGCCAGCAAATTCGGGCTCCTGACCGGTCAGATCGTCGCCATCACGCCGAGCCAGATCGTCACGCTCGTCGTCTGCTCTCTGATCGTGCTCCTCGTGCTCGCCGTGATCTGGCGCCCCCTCATGTTCGCCAGTCTCGACCCCGAGGTGGCCCGTGCCAAGGGGGTTCCGGTATCCGGGCTGACGATCGTGTTCATGCTCACCCTTGGCCTGGCCGTGGCACTGAGTGTGCAGGTCGTGGGCGTCCTTCTGGTGCTTGCTCTGCTCATCACCCCGGCCGCGGCGGCGACCCAGCTCTCGGCTTCACCCGTGTGGGTTCCCGTGCTCAGCGTGATCTTCGCCGTCACGGCCTCTGTCGGCGGCATTCTCATCGCTCTGGGCTCACCGGTGGTGCCGATCAGCCCGTTCGTCACCACGATCTCCTTCCTCATCTACCTCGTCTGCCGTCTTGTGGGGCAGCGCCGAATGAAGCACCTCCACCGCCGCCGGACGGCCCGCGCCGCCGACGAACACGAGAATCCCGTGGCGTTCCCGGCCTGAGACGCCGGCGACTCTGTCTCGGGCAGGCGGCCGAGTCCGACTAGAGTTGTAGGAATGAAGAAGCGTGCACTATTCGCCGGCGCCCTTGCAGTCCCAGCGGCGGCCGGAATCTGGGGTGCGGTCATCGAGCCGCACCTCTTCGCTGTCCGCCGCCATACTCTCCCGATCCTGCCGGCGGGTGCCCAGCCGATCAAGATGCTGCACGTCTCCGATCTGCATCTGGCCCCGTGGCAGAGGCACAGAGCAACATGGGTGAAGGCGCTGACACGGCTGGAACCGGACGTCGTCGTCAACACAGGGGACAACCTCTCGGCCGACATAGTTCCCGAGGTCCTCGACGTCTTCGACGGACTCCTCGACGTTCCCGGCGTCTTCGTTCTCGGGTCCAACGACTTCTTCTCGCCCAAGGCGAAGAACCCGGCCACGTATCTGCGTTCACCTTCCGAGGTGAAGCATCGCGCACAGCCAGATCTCGATGTCGGGGCCCTGATCCGCGGTTTCGAAGCCCGTGACACGCCCACCGGTGACACGTCCAACCGTGACACG
>NZ_JAKDJU010000275.1 GCF_030453725.1 Brevibacterium picturae | reverse complement strand
GGTTCTGGGAATCTGCCGGGCTGGTGTCCCCGGACCGAGTGGAAGCCCGAGCCGGAACTGCTCGCATGTACAGGGACACGGCCATTCGGGACGCAAGGATCACCTCGGCGCTGCGGACGGGAGGATACCGAATCCCCGAGGTCCGGGAAGCAATTGGGGCTCTGCGTGAACTCGGCGATGCGAGCCGGTCGCTGACGGCACTCGATGAACGGCGGAAAGCGGTGGCCCGGCGGACGCTGGCCCTGTTCCGGGCCGGAAGCGTCCTCGTCGATCTCATCGACACGGACCACCGCTGATCCTGCTCCTCCTATTCCCTGTTTCGCCGGCTGCCGGTGATGAGAAGGGCCGTTGCTCCGAGCCCGATGAGGAAGATTCCGGCGCCGATGAGCATTCCGTTGCCCGTGGTGCCCGTCCGCGGCAGCTGAGCCGGTGGGGCGGGTGCTGCAGGTTTGTCTGCAACCGGTTCTGTTCCGGGCTCGGCAGGCGGCGCTTCGGGTGATTCCGGTACCTCCGGCGGGGCCGGTGCCTCCGGCGGGGCTGGTGGCGTCGGCGGGGCCGGTGGCGTGGAGGGCTCTTCAGGTGGTTCTGTCGGGGTCTCTTCCGGCGGCCGGTGCACTGTTTCGTCCGGGATGCCCCAGTCGCTCGTCCACTCCTGGTGCACGTCGTTGCCTTGAATCGTGGTCACATAGGTCACCCATCCGACGGGCATGTCGATGGCTTCAGAACTCACCGTCGCCGTGCCGTCTTGGTCTCCGACCACGGTGATGTCCTGGGACTGGAGCTCTTTCCCAGCAGCCTCCTTCGACTGCTTCGGCGTGGTCTCGGAGTGGTAGGCGGTCATCGTGATCACTGCTTCGCCGCCGGGGCGCAGCCCGCTCACCGTGACTTCGTCGTGGACCTTGCTGATCTCAAGAACCGCTTCGGTTTCGGCGCTCGGGGCCCAGGGAACAAAGCCTGTTTCCCGCGGCTGACCGTGGATGCTCTTCCACTCTTTCGTGGATTTGTCACCGGCGATGGTCTCGGTGAAATACATCCACCCGTGGAAGTCCTGGGGGACTGTGATCGCGTCGGATCGGTGCGTGCCGTTGCCGACGTCCTTCGACGTCACCTGTGCAATCACTTCGGCGTCATCGTTCTTCTTCCCGGGCTCGGGCACCGATTGGGTCTGCCACAGTTCATGCTCGACGGTGACGGTGTGGTCGCCGACCAGACCGGCGACGGTGAACTGATCGGTGATCGCATCGCCGGGTTGCGGGTTCTGATCGGAGATCTCGGTGGACACGCGAGGCTGTGAGGTCATGTCGACCTTCGCCTGAGCGGAGACCGTGACGGGTTCGTCCGGGGTGATGACGCGCTGCACCCGGTTGGTCTTCTGCGGTTCGTAGAGCAGGACCGACTCCGGTGCGAGGCTCGCCGATGCCTTGGCCGTGACCGTGCCCGGCGTGTCGAGCGTGAGGGTGATGACGACGGGTTTCGCCTCGCTGGTCAGGGAGTCCGGAGCGTCCGCGGCCCCGTTGGTGTCGAGAGTGATGGGGATGCCCGGGACAGCGGTGCCCGAGGCACTGGTCAGGGACACCGAGAGTGTGACCGTGTTCGTCGTGGGGAGCCGAACCTTCTTGTCATCGTCGTTGCCGTTGTCGACTCGTGTGAAATCACCGTCGTTCGGGCCCTGCTTGCCATATGGTTCGAGGACCGGCATATCCAGAACCGGGGTCAGGGAGACATCGAGCGTGTAGGGGCCCGCGAACTTCTTCGCCTCGGCCTTGATCGTGGAGAACTGCTTCGCAGCACCCGTGAACTTCTTATCCAGATCGCCTGGCTCCTGCGGCGGAATCTTGTGATCATGCGGGATCGTCTCGTCCAGACGTGCCAGCGCGCTCAATGCCGCCTGCACATCGGCCGACTCGGACTCGGAATACTCGTGCAGCGCCCATGCGGTCTGCGCGGTGGTGATCTTCTCTGCTTGCGAACCTTTGAAGTATTTGGGCAGCGGCGACTGTTTGCCGGCATCAATGCAGTAGGCATGCGTGTCCGTGAACGTTGTGTAGGCGCCGTACCAGGTCTTGCCCTGCGGAGCATGATGCCAGATGCCCGGACCATAGGCCTCACTGGCCTTGAGCATCGGCACTTCGCCGAGCGATGCGGGCGGTCCCTGGGCCATGGCCGGCCCGAGCCCGATGAGAGAGGCCAGAGCCAGGACCAGCAGGAGGAGAGCGGAGCGGAGTGTGAAGCGTCTGCGAGTAGTCATACCCCGATTCGACGCTGGACGTGTCGATCCTGACCAGGGCAGAAAATCTGCCTGTGAATTCACCCGGTGGCTTCCACAGGAAAACGAACATGAGTCGGCCTCGATGCCGATGCGGGTGTGGACAGGAGATCCCACCCATCCGCAAGCATCGCTCCAGGTCAAGACGGTCACCGGTGAGAGAGTACGTGCACCGGCCGATTTCTTCGCTGCCGTCCCTCGCCGAGGTGGACCCGAGAATGGAGCTTCGTCCACATGGCAGTGAGCTTGAGTGGACCGTCATTTGTCAGGAACTGTTGCCGTACGGCAACAGCATTATGGGCCCGACGTCAGCCTGGGACCGTAAACTTGGCAGAGCGGTGAACTCCACACGAAGAAGGATGATATATGTCGGATCAGACGGGACCCGGAAACGGCCCCGACTCGCAGCAGCCTGCACGCGCGGGAAACCCCGTGCCTCCTCGCGCGCAACCGCCTCGGGTCGCCGACCCCCGGAACCCGAATGTT
>NZ_JAKDJU010000274.1 GCF_030453725.1 Brevibacterium picturae | reverse complement strand
CCCGCCGAGGTGGCCGATTCGTCCGCTGCGACCGCCGTCGAGACTGCACCGAAGCAGAGCATCGTCGAGATCATCTCCACGCACCGCACCGAGATCATCGTGCGCCTCGCCCTGCTCATCGCCACGGTCACACCGATCGTCCTGCTCAGCCACGATATGGCGTCGCTGCTCGATGACGGATTGGGCCGCCTCGGCGCTCCTGTGGCCCTGTCCGGGGTCGTCATCGCGATCATCGTCTTCCTCCCGGAGACGATCACCTCGGTGCGGGCGGCCTGGCAGGGAGAGATCCAGCGGGTGAGCAACCTGTGCCACGGGGCGCAGGTGTCCACGGTGGGGCTGACGATTCCCACGGTGCTGCTCATCGGCCTGCTCACCGATCAGCCGATCGTGCTAGCGGAATCCCCGGCGAACCTGCTGCTGCTCGCGGTCACCCTGCTGTTGTCGGTGACTGCTTTCGCGGCGAAGAGGGTCACAGCGATTCACGGCGCGGCTCACCTCGTCATCTTCGCGATCTTTGCAATCACGCTCTTCTCATAAGGCTCAGGGCTGATCGCCGCGCCGGCTCGCCACGTCCCGGCGAACCGAGAGTTCATCGGTGATGCGCTCGAGGCTGCGCCCCGAGGTCAGGGCGGCCCACCCGCGGGCCAGGGTCTGGACGACGGCAGGATTGTCCAGACGCTTCAGCCGCAGCCGGTCGTGCGAGGGCTGGAGGAAACGACCCATGCCGAAGAGGACGAGGGCGTACACGAAGGCGAGAAACAGCACCGGAATGATCCACATGCCTTCATCGTCTCCCCGAGCTTCAATCAAGCACAAGCAATTGTTTTCAAACGTCTGTCAGCAAACACTTTATAATCGGAGCATGCTCGACACCCACCGACTCGCAATCTGGAGGGCCGTGGTCGCCAGCGGCTCCGTCCAGCAGGCCGCGGCCAATCTCCAGTACACTCCGGCGACGATCAGCCAGCACATCATCAGGCTGCAGAAGGACGTGGGCCTGCCCCTCTACGAGAGGAGCGGGCGGGGAATCTCGCCGACTTCCGTCGGCGCGCGTCTGGCCGAGGAATCCGGTGAGGTCTTCTCCAGCCTGCGACGCCTCGAGGCCACACTCGATGACCTGCGTCGAGACCCCCGACCCCGGCTCGAGATCGGCTGTTTCTCTTCGGCGGCGAAGGAGTGGATACCTGCCATCGTCTCCTCCGTCGTCACCGAATTTCCCACGGTGCAGTTCGAAATCAGCCTCAGCCCCGCAACTGATGCCGAGGACTGGCGACCGCGCGACCTCGAGATCCATTCGGAGCAACCGTCTCTGCCGCCGACGACGATCCCGGGATTCCGTCGGCAGGTGCTCACCGAAGAGGACTACCTGCTCGTCCTCGCTTCCGATCATCACCTGGCCGGCGCCGAGGCGGTCTCGATGTCGGAGCTGAAGGACGAAGCGTGGGTCGATGCGGACATCAGCAATACGCCGGCAGGGTTCATCGTCACCCGAGCCTGCAATGCCGCCGGTTACGAGCCCCGCTTTGCGGCCGGCTCCGATGATCACTATGCCGTCCTGGCCATGGTCGCCGCCGGAGTCGGCGTCTCGGCCCTGCCCCCGCTGGCGGTTCGCGACCTGCCGGCAGGAGTGACGGCGGTACCGCTCATCGATCCGACACCTCGGCGCCGGATCGTCCTGCAGACGAGGGAAGCGGTCCATCACCACGCATACGTGCGCACCGCCGAGGAGCTCATCCGCGCACGGGCGCAGGCCGCATAGTCGCCGCAGGCGTCGGTGAGGTCACGGCCTCCCGCGGCGAGGAGATGGTGTGGCCGGCCGCGCATTCAACGACGGCACGGATCGGCTCGCCACAGTCGCGATGCAGCACCTCGAGAGGCGGACCATCGGTGTCGGCGCAGTGCTCGTCGCCCCACCTCAGCAGCGAGATCATCACCGGATAGAGATCGAGCCCCTTGTCCGTGAGCCGGTACTCCTTGCGCACGCGCTGCCCGGGCTCGCGATAGGGCTTGGACTCGAGGACTCCGGCGGCCACGAGCTTGCGCAGTCGGTCGGAGAGCACCGGATCGGAGACGCCGACATGATCGCGGATCTGATCGAACCTGCGCACCCCGTTGAACGCCTCGCGGAGAATGAGCATGGTCCACTTCTCCCCGATGACATCGAGGGTCTTCTGGATCGAACATTCCGCGGTGTCGAATTCCAACCACTCCATGTCTGCTCCTTCCATCGTCGGCCCCGTCATCGCCTCCCCATCGGTTGACCTGTCGCTCCATTGTAGGCTAACTTCAAATTATTCAGCCAGCTACCTCAGACAGCATCTCAGACAGCTCAAAGGAGAACTCATGAACGCACCATCAGGGTCCACCCCGAACGTTTCGCTCGAAGCCGCCAGCCGCTTCGTCGCCGCCTCGGGTCTCGTCATCGACGAGGTCACGAACACGACCGTCCGCGGCCATGCCGACCTGGGCGTCGACCACCACACCCCGTGGGGCGTCGTCCACGGCGGCGTGTACACCACCCTGGTCGAGAGCACGGGAAGCATCGGCGCCAGCCATGCGGTGGCCGAGCGCGGCGAATTCGCTGTCGGAATCCACAACGCCACCGACTTCCTGCGACCGACCACAGGTGCACGCGTGAGCGTCGAGGGCACCGCCCTGCACCAGGGGCGTACCCAGCAGCTCTGGGAAGTCATCATCACCGATTCGTCAACGGACAAGGTCCTTGCCCGCGGCCAGCTGCGCCTGCAGAACGTTCCGATCC
>NZ_JAKDJU010000273.1 GCF_030453725.1 Brevibacterium picturae | reverse complement strand
ATCCCGATCGCGGTCTATGTCGCCTGGCTGCTGGTGAAGCGGCTGCGTGACAGTCGGCAGCGCGGCAGTCCTCGGCGCGGCAGTCCGCGGCGTGACAGTCCGCGGCGCGGCAGTCAGCGGCGTGTCAGTCGGGTGCTGTCGCGATTCGCCGCTAAGCGAGGGCTGGCCACGGCCATTGCCTCCCTGCTCGTCCTCATCGTCCTGGGCGCTGGTGTCAAGGCCACGGACCTGGCCATCGAGTCTCAGGAGGACGTGGCGGCCACCGGTCAGATCTCGCAGATCTTCCTCGACGATGTCATGTTCTCCGTGCCCGATGACGAGCTCCAAGCTTCAGATGCTCCCGCCGAGCTCAAGGACAAGATCAGCACCGCTCGGGACAAATGCCTGGAGAAGGGCGAGATCTGGGACGCCTACTGGAACTGCTACGACATGGGGGCGAGCGGAGAGCCGTTCTCGCCGATCGCCCACCAGGACGAACTCAGGGATCTCTGGCTGTCCGAGGTCATCACCCACCCCCTGCGCTATGTGGAGTACAGGGCCGCTGTGTTCTCCTTCTACTTCTTCTCCTCGGCTCTGGAATACTGGCCGGCCGATTGGCATTACGACGCAGCGAAGGTCGGCCTCGAGCAGGGCAACGACAAGGCCGACTACATCGTCAAGCCCTATGTCGAAGACTTCGCGCTCGACACATTCCCGATGCTGTTCAAGCCCTGGTTCTGGACCCTCCTCGCCGGCGCCCTGCTCGTCTTCGGGTACCGTGCCCGGCGGCGGAGTTCGACGAGCGTAAACACGGCGGTGAGAGCATCCGCTGGAACGACTTCGATGCCCGTCGAGAAGGTGATCTCGAAGACCGCCGACGCCCGAACCTTCTGGCCCGAGATCACGATGTTGGCCACCTCGGCGCTGTTCTATGTGTTCGGGTATTTACCCATCGTGCCGTCGAACCATTTCCGGTACACGTTCTGGCCGGCGCTGGCCGTCACCACCGCGCTGCTGTTCGTCCTGGCGATGTGGCGGACCACGCGCGAGACGTGGCGGACCACGCGTGAGACGTCGCGGACCACGCGTGAAGAGGCCGACTCGGCCGGTGCGGAGGCAATGGACAGCGTGGACACCCGGGACCCGGGGGACACCCCATGATCACCGGGCACGCCGCGATCGGGGGCATTCAGCGAGTCCGAAACCTGGCCGATTAGACTCGGTGACTGTAATGAAAGAGTCATTGTCGGCCCGTATGCGGCGCCTTGCGGCGGAAGCGTTCAAGTTTCTCACTGTCGGTGGTCTGGGATACATCGTCGACGTGGGACTCTCCAATGTCCTCGCATACGGCGTGGGATCGATTCCCGCGCTGCTCGATGGCAGCCCGATCAAGTCGAAGATCGTCTCCACCATCATCTCGATGGTCGTCGTGTGGATCGGCAACAGGCTCTGGACCTACGGAGACAGGACCACGGGATCGAATCTGCGCGGCATCTCGCTCTTCGTCGCGGTCAACATGGCCGGAATGATCATCACCGTCATCCCACTGGGCGTGACCTGGTACCTGCTCGACATGCGTGACCAGCTGACCTACAACATCTCGACGAACATCATCGGCGTCGGCCTCGCCATGGTCTTCCGCTTCTACGCCTACCGCACGTGGGTGTTCAAGGATGCAACGCCGGCCGCCGAGGTGGTTGTCGAGATGGACGAGCACCACACCGTCCCCGAGGATCGGGACTGAGCAACGGACCCCGCCGAGAAACTGCTTGAGTTACGGGGCACGGGTGCACGCGCAAGGGTCTCGGCACTCAACCAGTTTCTCGACGCGTCGTGGCCCTCAAGCGGCTTATCGGCGGGGCACCTCGAGCTGAGGGTCTTGTTCAGATCCCGGCCCGCAGCTTTCGGTAGGCGCGGACGACCGGGGTAGGGGCCATGGTTCGCAGCTCGGCGCGGATGAGCAGACGTTTCTGCTTCCACACAGCACTGCGCCGGTTCGGCAGCTGACCTTCCCTGGCTCGTGTGGCCAGCAGGCTCAGATGACGACGCAGTCTGCCCTCGTCGGCATGGAAATAATTCTCGGCCAACCACGCCGAGGTGGGGAAGCCGATGTCCCCAGCCTCCACCTCGGCGAGGGTGCCGGTGGCGCCGGAATCGGCGAAGGCCTCGTTGAGCAGGGCCCTGTCGAAGCCGAAGTCCGAGAACAGCAGGGTGGGAATGCCACGGTCGAAGGACTCCAGGGCAGCCGTCGATGACACCGTCACCAACGCGGATCCGGGCACGAGGAACTCGTCGAGAGGACCATAGCCGAGGTCGATGAGGTCGGCGCCATCAACGCCCTGCTGACGCAGAGAGTCGAGGATATCGAAGTACGAGTGCTGTTCATGGTGCGTTTCGTGCTCCCCGGGCCTGGAACGCATTTTGATGACCACGCTCGAGCTTTGGTGATGCGAGGCGAAGCCGGCGAGGGCACGCACGATCGATTCGCGATCCTCCCGAGATTCCGGCACCTTGGCCTGCGGAGCGAAGACGAGAGTCTGGGGAACGTCGTCGTCGGAGGCGGCGAGCTGCGGAACCCCGTGTGAGCGCAGCATCGGCAGGCGGGCCAGGTAGATCTCACAGGGCACCTGCTTGCGCGCGCTGACCTCGGTGTACTGGGCCACCTCGGTGAAGGAATGGGCGATGAATGCGTCCATGAGCCGGCGGTAGTTCATTCCCTTGCCGCTGGCGGGCAGGCCCATGCCGGGCAGCCCCGAGATGAGAGCCGGTCGGTGCTCGAGCAG
>NZ_JAKDJU010000272.1 GCF_030453725.1 Brevibacterium picturae | reverse complement strand
GAGAACCATCAAGATGTCAGCCGTACTCAACGTCAGCTCGCGATCGTATTCGTCGAACTGGTCCCCCACCTCGCTGTCTACGGTCGATGCCACATTCGCTATCGCGGCGTCTGTCGCCGTGGCCTCCATTTTCACTTTATAGGTCAGTGACTGACCGGAGGTGAAACCGTTCTGATAGTAGTCGTCAACTTCCTCGACTCCTGGTAGGCCGGCGATCACCTCGGCGATCTCCTCCGCTCTGTTGCTGAGGTCTGGGCGACTGATGCACCCCGAGAGTCCGAAGAACATCGCCATGACAGTGATCATAGCGACGGTACTGCTGTGGATGGGAACCCTGACTGCGCGCATGATTCCAGCCTATTGATGAGCCTCAGGACCGGAGCGACTGGGCTGTTCCAGTCCTGTCACATCAGCACGATGTCGGTCACACCTGGGAATTGGGCACAATGTCGGTCACACCCAGGAATACTGCATTCCCACCGTGACGTTATAGGCTCGGATCGGCACCGCCACCGCGGCGCCCGGCAGACTGCAATACTACAGACCACAACCCGTGACGAAAGGCGGCACCTTGACGGTTCCCACACTCACACTCAACGACGGCAAGACCATCCCCCAGCTGGGATTCGGCGTCTTCAAGGTCGATCCCGAGGAGACCGAGCGCATCGTCACCGACGCCCTCGAGGCCGGCTACCGCCACATCGACACCGCCGCCGTCTACGGCAATGAGGAAGGCGTCGGACGTGCGATCGCCAAGTCCGGCATCGCCCGCGACGAGCTCTTCGTGACCACCAAGCTGTGGAACGACCGCCACGGTGCGCAGGAGTCGAAGCGTGCCCTGGGCGAGAGCCTCGAGAAGCTCGGCCTCGACCACGTCGACCTCTACCTCATCCACTGGCCGACCCCGGAGAACAACAACTCGGTCGAGACCTGGGAGGCCTTCCCCGGCTACCGCGACCAGGGCCTGACCACGTCGATCGGCGTGTCGAACTTCGACCACCGCTACCTGCCTCAGATCCTCGACACCGGGATCATCCCCGCCGTCGACCAGATCGAATGCCACCCGCAGTTCCAGCAGGTCGAAACCCGTCCGCTGCTGACCGAGCACGACATCAAGGTCGAAGCCTGGGGACCGCTGGGACAGGGCAAGGTCGACTACGCGGACACGGTGATCGGCGAAATCGCTTCAGCCCACGACAAGTCCTGGGCCCAGACCATCATCCGCTGGCACCTGCAGCGCGGACACGTCGTCTTCCCGAAGTCGAACAACCGCGATCGTATGGCCCAGAACTTCGATGTCTTCGACTTCGAACTCACCGACGCCGAGGTGACCTCCATCGATTCGCTGGAAAACGGCGGCCGCGTCTCCGGTGACCCAGCCGACGTGAACTGAGTCGTTCGCACGAACTGAGCCGTTCACACGTCTTCACTCAGTGCTGACTTCGGCACGAAGCGTGTGCACCAGCCCGCCCGAGCATCATTGCTCCGGCGGGCTTTTCACTGCCTCGAATTCTTCACCTCAGCTCAGCTGCCGGATCGGTTCACCTGCGACCCACGCGGCGATGTCTTCGACGGCCTGGGTGAAGAAGATTCGGTACGTGTCCTCGGTGACATAGCCCAGGTGCGGTGTCAGAACGGTCCTCGGCGTGCTGCGCAGAGGGTGGTCGGCCGGCAACGGCTCGGAATCGTACACGTCGATTCCGGCTCCGCGAATGCGTCCCTCGTGCAATGCGGCCATCAGCGCATCGGTGTCCACGAGGCCCGCGCGCGAGGTGTTGATGAAGACGCTCGTCGGCTTCATCAGCGACAGCTCGTGGGCTGAGACAAGTCCGCGGCTGCGGTCGCTGAGCTTGTAGTGCACTGTCAGGACGTCGGAGGTGGCGAACAGTTCCTCCTTGCTCACCGCACGCACTCCGACTTCGGCGGCTCGGGTCTCATCGAGGTTCTGGCTCCAGGCCACGACGTCCATGCCGAAGGCCGCCCCGACACGAGCGACCTGCGAACCGAGCCTGCCCAGCCCGATGACACCCAGCCGGTGCCCGAAGAGGTCACCGCCCACGGTCGACTGCCACCCACCGGAGGCCACGGCTGCATTCTCGGTCGGGATGCTGCGCAGCACGGAGAGGATGAGTCCCCAGGCCAGCTCCGGAGTCGCCGAGGTGGTCGACTCGGTGCCGCAGACAGTGATCCCCTGCGCTCGCGCAGCCTCCAGATCGATGGAGGCGTTGACTCTGCCGGTGGTCACCAGCAGGCGCAGGTCTGGCAGCTGCCTCAGACGGTCGGCAGAGAAGAGGGTGCGCTCACGCATGGCGACGACAACCTCGGCGCCGGTCAATGTCTGCACCAGATCCTCGGTGTCGATGATCGGGCGGGAGACGAATTCGAGTTCGGCCCCGAGCGCCTGCCAATCCGCATAATTTGATGCCACATTCTGGTAGTCATCGAGCACAACGATGCGCATACTCGTCCTTCCTTGGAGGTCGCGGGGTTCCGGAGTCATCCCTATCTTTCATCGTATAGCCGATAGGCTGGGCCAGTGAGTGCACCGATCATCCTCAGGCAACGCAGCGGCCCCATCATCACCATCATCGTCTGGGCGTTCCTCGCACTGCTCCTGATCGACGCGATCGTGCGCGGCTCCTGGGATACGGTCGCAGCGTTCTTCCCACCGCTGGCTCTGGTCGGATGGCTCGTCTTCATCCTCCTGTGGCGACCGGCGGTCATCGTCGGATCCGACCACGTCGTGATTCGCGAGATCCTGCGCACCACCACGGTTCCGTTTGCGAACATCAC
>NZ_JAKDJU010000072.1 GCF_030453725.1 Brevibacterium picturae | reverse complement strand
AGGGGCTGCCGAGCATGAGGAACAGCGGGATCCCGACGATGGGGACGAACAGGATGAGCAGCAGCCAGGCCGAGGACGAGGAGGGCCTGCGGTCCTCGGGGACGACGCCGACGGCGATGATCTTCACCACGTATTCGATGACGATCCAGCTCGCGCCCAGGACCGACGCCACGACGCTGTAGTCCACGTACATCCTCTCTGTCCTCGACTGATTCTGTGTTCCACACTAACTGAGCCTGTTCCCAGCAGATGACAGCACCGCCCGCCGAGGTGGCCCTGCACTTCCGTACGGAAGCGTGGAACCACCTCGGCGGGCGGTGTGCTGGTCTCGGTGAGCTCAGATCCCGAGTTCGCGGGCGATGAGCATGAGCTGGACCTCGGTGGTGCCCTCCCCGACCTCGAGGATCTTCGAGTCGCGGTAGTGGCGGGCGACGAGGTATTCGTTCATGAAGCCGTAGCCGCCGTGGATCTGTGTGGCGTCGCGGGCGTTGTCCATTGCGGCCTCACCGGCGACCATCTTCGCGATCGCGGCTTCCTTCTTGAACGGCAGCCCGGCGAGCATGCGTGATGCGGCCAGGTAGTAAGCCGAGCGGGCGGCGACCACGCGGGCCTCCATGCGGGCGATCTTGAAGGAGATGCCCTGGAAGTCGGAGATCGGCTGACCGAAGGCCTGACGCTCCTTGGCGTACTTCACGGATTCGTCCACGCAGCCCTGCGCGGCACCGACGGACAAGGCACCGACGGCGATGCGTCCCTCGTCGAGGATGCGCAGGAAGTTCGCGTAGCCGCGTCCGCGTTCGCCCAGCAGGTTCTCTTCGGGCACCTGCACGTTGTCGAAGGTCAGCGGGTGCGTGTCCGAGGAGTTCCAGCCGACCTTGTCATAGGCCGGTTCGGCGGTGAAGCCAGGGGTGCCGGTGGGGATCATGATCGTCGAGATCTCAGGCACTTCGCGGCCCGACTTCGACGTTCGGGTTCCGGTCACGGCGGTGGCGGTGACCAGGCGGGTGATGTCGGTTCCGGAGTTCGTGATGAAGCACTTGCTGCCGTTGATCGTCCAAGTCCCGCCCTCCAGTGTGGCCTTGGTCCGCGTGCCGCCGGCGTCCGAGCCAGCTTCGGGTTCGGTCAGGCCGAAGGCACCCAGCCCGGAGGCGTCGGTGAGTTTGGGCAGCCATTCGCGCTTCTGCTCTTCGGTGCCGAAGCGGTAGATCGGCATGGCACCCAAAGAGACGCCGGCCTCCAAAGTGATGGCCAGCGACTGGTTGACGCGGCCGATCTCCTCGATGGCCAGGCACAGGGCGAAATAGTCCCCGCCCATGCCGCCGTACTCTTCGTCGAAGGGCAGGCCGAAGAGGCCCATCTCGCCCATCTTCGCTACCAGGTCGTAGGGGAACTCGTGCTTGGCGTCGAGTTCGGCGGAGACCGGTGCGACCTCTTCGTCGGCGAACTTCGCGACGCCCTGGCGCAGGTCCTCGTATTCTTCGGGCAGCATGCCCGGAACGAAAGCTGTCATGATTTCCTCCCCGCTCAATGCGTGGTCAGTGGATTTCTTGTGGTCAATGAGTTTGTTGTGATCAGTTGGCTGCTGGTGCGGCGGCTGCATCGTCGCTTGCGTCGGCGGCTTCTGCTGCGGCTTCGTCGACGACGGTGGCGAGCACCTCGTCGAGTCCGACCTGGGCGCCTTGGACCGCGGTGACGGTGACGCTTCCGGTCGCCGGTGCGGTGAGCACGTGCTCCATCTTCATCGCCTCGACGACGACGATCGGATCGCCCTGTTCGACGTGGTCTCCGGACTCGACCTTGACTTCGACGACAGATCCGGGCATCGGGGCAAGCACCTCGGCGCCGTCGAGACCCGGGGTCAGGGACGTGTCGGACTGGGTGCGGGTGAACGCGTAGACGCCGCGGTCGCTGCTGACCCAGATGCTGCGGTCCCGAGCATCGGAGAACACGCGGGCCGTGTACTGGGTATCGGCGACGCGAACATGCCACAGGCCGCTGTCATCGACAGTGACATCATCGGCGACTGCTTCGACCTTGAAGACATCGCCCCCGAAGTTCAGCTCCACGACAGGACGGAAATCCGGACGTGAGGTTCGCCAGGCAGTAGGTCTCCCCCACGCCGAGGCTGGTGCCGGGTTTCCTGCTGTCGCTGGGTTTCCGACAGTGCCCGACAGGTCAGGCTTCGTGATCGCTCCGGTGAGGTCGGTACCTGCACGGCCCGCCGTGACGAGCACCGCGGCGGCAGCAATCTCCCGGTCGATCACGGTCGCTGTGTGGGCCAGCTGATCCTCGTCGAGGTTGTCGATGAGTGAGGTGTCGAGGTCACCGGAGACCACCGCGTCGAGGCCCAGCAGTGTGCGCAGAAAGTCGATGTTCGTCACGATTCCCGGTACTGCTGAGGCGGCGAGTGCCGAATCGAGACGAGCGATCGCGGCAGTCCGGTCCGGAGCGTGGACGATGAGTTTGGCGATCATCGGGTCGTAGTCCGAGGCGATGGTCTGCCCGGCGTCGAGGCCGGAGTCGACGCGAATGCCCTCTCCTTCGGGGAAGACGACGTCGAGCGCCCGTCCGCCCGTGGGCAGGAATCCGCGCGAGGGGTCTTCGGCGTAGATGCGGGCCTCGATCGAGTGGCCGGTCATCGTGATGTCGTCCTGGACCAGCGGCAGTTCCTCACCGGCACCCACGCGCAGCTGGAGTTCGACGAGATCGACTCCGGTGACTTCCTCGGTGACCGGGTGCTCGACCTGCAGGCGGGTATTCATCTCCATGAAGAAGAACTCGTCGGGGCGGTCGGCGCCGACGATGAATTCGACAGTGCCTGCCCCGCAGTAGCCCACGGACCTCGCAGTCTCACAGGCTGCCTGCCCGATCCGGTCCCGGGTCGCCTCGTCGAGCAGTGCCGAAGGAGCCTCCTCGATGACCTTCTGGTGGCGGCGCTGCAGTGAGCACTCACGTTCGCCGAGGTGGATGACGTTGCCGTGGGCGTCGGCCATGATCTGGACTTCGATGTGTCGCGGAGTGGCGACGAGACGTTCGAGGAACAGCGTGTCGTCGCCGAAGGAGCTCGCGGCCTCACGGCGGGCGGTGTCCAATGCTGCGGGCAGCTCGGAGGGCTCGAAGACCGCGTGCATGCCCTTACCGCCACCACCGGCGGAGGGTTTGATGAGCACCGGGAAGCCGATGTCTTCGGCAGCGGTGATCAGCGACTCCTTGGACATGGCTGCGTCTTTGGTGCCGGGCACCAACGGCACGCCGCGCTGGGAGACCGCGTTCTTGGCGGTGATCTTGTCGCCCATAGTGCGGATCGCCTCGGCACCGGGACCGAGGAACACGATTCCTTCCGACTCGCAGGCAGCGGAGAAGTCCGCGTTCTCGGACAGGAATCCGTAGCCGGGGTGGATCGCCTCGGCGCCGGTGGCGTTGGCTGCGGCGATGACTTTGTCGATGCGCAGATAGGATTCGGAGGCTTGGGCGGGTCCCAGGTGCACGGCGGTGTCGGCGGCCTTGACGTGAGCGGCGTGAGCGTCGGCGTCGGAGTAGACGGCGACTGTCCTGATGCCCAGTCGGCGACAGGTGCGGATGACGCGCAGGGCGATTTCGCCGCGGTTGGCGATGAGTACGGTATTGAACATGGATGAGCTCACATTCTGAAAACGCCGTAGCCGCTGGCGTTCAGCGGGCGTTCCATAGGTCCGAAGCGGGCGAGTTCGAGGGCCAGGGACAGAACCTGGCGAGTGTCGGTGGGTTCGATGATTCCGTCGTCCCAGAGCCTGGCCGTGGAGTAGTACGGGTTACCCTGGGCTTCGTACTGGTCACGCACGGGCTGCTTGAACGTGTCCTCGTCCTCGGCACTCCAGGTTTCGCCGCGGCCTTCGATCTGATCGCGTTTGACCGTCGAGAGCACGCTGGCGGCCTGCTCTCCGCCCATCACGGAGATGCGGGCGTTGGGCCACATCCACAGGAAGCGGGGTGAGTAGGCGCGGCCGCACATCGAGTAATTGCCGGCGCCGAAGGAGCCGCCGATTACCACGGTGAACTTGGGTACGCGGGCGGTGGCGACGGCGTTGACCATCTTCGCTCCGTGCTTGGCGATGCCTCCCGCTTCGTAGTCTCGTCCGACCATGAAGCCGGAGATGTTCTGCAGGAAGATCAGGGGCACGCTGCGCTGGTCGCAGAGTTCGATGAAGTGGGCGCCCTTCTGCGCGGATTCGCCGAAGAGGATGCCGTTGTTCGCCACGATTCCCACGGGGTGGCCGTCGAGGTGAGCAAAGCCGGTGATGAGGCTGGTGCCGTATTCGGCCTTGAACTCGTGGAATTCGGAACCATCGACGAGGCGGGCGATGACCTCGTGGACATCGTAGGGAGTCCTCGAGTCGACGGGCACCACCGAGGTGAGTTCCTCGGGTGAGTGCAGCGGTTCCCGAGCTGCGACGACGTCCCAGTTGGCCTGGGCCTTCGGCCCCAGTGTGGAGACGACGTCGCGCATGATCTCCAGGGCGTGGGAGTCATTGGCCGCGAGGTGGTCGGTGACTCCGGAGACGCGGGAGTGCAGGGCTCCGCCGCCGAGGTCCTCTGCGCTGACTTCCTCGCCTGTTGCGGCCTTGACCAGGGGTGGGCCGCCGAGGAAGATTGTGCCCTGTTCACTCACTATGATCGACTCATCGGCCATGGCCGGAACGTAGGCGCCTCCGGCGGTGCAGGAGCCCAGCACCGCTGCCAGCTGCGGGATGCCTGCTGCCGAGAGTGTGGCCTGGTTGAAGAAGATGCGGCCGAAGTGCTCACGGTCGGGGAAGACATCGTCCTGGTTGGGCAGGTTGGCGCCTCCCGAGTCGACGAGGTAGATGCAGGGAAGACTGTTCTCCTTCGCGACCTCCTGGGCGCGCAGATGCTTCTTCACCGTGACGGGGTAGTAGGTGCCGCCCTTGACGGTGGCGTCGTTGGCCACGATCACGCATTCGCGTCCGTTGACTCGTCCGATTCCGGTGATGATTCCGGCACCGGGGCTGGCATCGTCGTACATGCCGTTGGCCGCCAGTGGGGACAGTTCGAGGAACGGGGTTCCGGGGTCGAGCAGATGTTCCACACGGTCCCGAGGCAGCAGTTTCCCGCGGTCGATGTGTCGTTGCCTGGACTTCTCGGAACCGCCCTGCGCGGTGGCCGCGATGCGTTCCCGGAGTTCAGCGATGAGTTCGGCATGGGCGTCGGCGTTGACCTGCCCCGTTGCCGGACTGACCGCAGTTCCCACTGCTCTCATTCCATCCTCATTTCAGTTAATAATTGTTAACTGACTGCTATGATACTGCTCAACGGCTTTTGTGACAACGGGCACGGTGGAATACCGAGTCCATGGTCTAGAGCGGAATACGAAGATCTCGAGCGGAATTCGAAGAAAGGAATTGGGGTGACGGACATGGCACCGAAGTCGGCGACACCCCGGGCAACCGGCACGTCACGGGCCGCTGCGAAGGCGGCGCGGCGTGAACAGCTGCTGTCGGTGGCGAAGAACCTCTATGCCCAACATGGCTTCCACGGAGTCCGTCTCGATGACCTGGGCAAGGGTGCAGGGATCTCCGCACCGGCGGTCTATCGTCATTTCGAGTCGAAAGAAGCTGTCCTCGAGGAACTCCTCGTCGGTATCTCTGACTATCTGAACTCAGGCGGGGACGCGATCATCACGCGCCACGACAACGACGCGGCCGCCTCGGCGCTCATCGAGCTCATCGACTTCCATGTCGCCTTCGCGATGAGCGAGCCCGAGCTGATTCGCATTCAGGACCGTGACCTGGCGGCCTTGCCCGAGGCTTCTCGGCGCACCGTTCGTCGCCTGCAGAGAAGCTATGTCAGCCGCTGGGCCGAGGTCGTGGCGCGGGCCAATCCGGGATGGTCACTCGATGCGGCGACCGTGCGCGTGCATGCGGTCTTCGGCATGATCAATTCGACCCCGTACCAAGCTAGGCGCTCAAGCGCCGAGGTGGTCGGGGTCGAATTGCGTGCCGCCGCTCAGGCTGCACTGGGGATCGGCTGAGCCTTCAGGCCATCCGACATCAGGGGAGGATGACGAGCTTGCCTCGTGTGTGTCCTTCCGCGCTGCTGCGGAATGCTTCGGGCACCTGATCAAGGCTGAAGGTCTGGGCCACCTCCACTGTCAGCTCACCGGAGTCCGCGAGCTCGGCCACGCGCGCGGTCTGTGAACCGTAGGGGCGGACCCAGATGTAGCGTCCGCCGTGCTCGGCCACCGAGGGATCTGCGACGGAGGCATGTGTCCCACCGTCCTTCAGCACCGCGAGGGTGGTCTCGAGGACTTCTCCGACGAAGTCGACGACCCCATCGATTTCTCCGCCTGCGATCTCGAGGACGCGATCGCTCAACCCGTCTCCATAGGTGACCGGTTCGGCGCCGAGGGTGCGCAGGTAGTCGTGGTTGGCCTCCGAGGCGGTGCCGATGACTCGGGCACCGAAGGATTTCGCGATCTGCACGGCGAAGCTGCCCACTCCTCCGGAGGCTCCGTGGACGAGAACTGTTTTGCCGTTGATGTCACCCAGAGCTTCGAGGGTGCGCAGGGCGGTGCCGCCGGCCAAGGGCAGTCCACCCGCCTGTTCCCAGCTGAGGCTCTTCGGCTTGGCGGTGACCGCGTGGACGGGGACCGCGACCTTCTCAGCGAATGTGCCGCCTCCGAGTACGTCCTTGCGGGCGTAGGCGATGACCTCATCGCCGATGGAGAATTCCGGGGTGTCGAAACCGAGTCCGATGACGACTCCGGCAACATCCCAGCCGGGGGTGACTGGGAACTGGGTCGGCATGACCGGATCGAGGTGACCGCCGACGAGCTTCCAGTCGACCGGATTGACTCCCGCGGCGCGGACCTCGATGAGCACGGATGCCGGCGGAACCTTCGGGTCTTCAACGTCGCGAACCGTGATGTCGCTGAAGTCATCGGTGTACTGGTCATAGACTGCTGCACGCATGTGTGAGGACCTTTCGAAGGGACGACATGTCTTAGGCGTGGCCGTCACCGGCCTGCCACAAACAGAACACGATGACAGCGACTGCTATTCCTATAAGGTTCAACGGCACTGGGCCGGGCCGGTTGATTCCGACCCGGCCCAGTGCCGTGACTGTGTCAGCGGAGTGACCCGGTGACAGTCCTATTCGTACGTGTTGTTCGCTGCAGCACGCTCAACGAGTGAGGCAGGTGGCACAAAGCGATCGCCGTAGGTCGCGGCGAGTTCCTTGGCACGTTCGACGAATCCGTTCAGACCGCCCTCGTACTGGTTGACGTACTGGAGCACGCCACCGGACCAGGCCGGGAAGCCGATTCCGAAGATCGAACCGATGTTCGCATCCGGAACCGAGGTGAGCACACCCTCGTCGAGGCATTTGATCGTCTCGATCGCCTCGGCGAAGAGCATCCGCTCCTGCAGGTCCTCGAAAGGCTGCGTCGCCGAACCGGAGTTGAAGTGTTCACGCACACCGGGCCACAGCTTGGCGCGCTTGCCGTTCTCGTCGTAGTCGTAGAAGCCGCGTCCGTCCTTGCGTCCGGTGCGCCCCTGCTCGATCATCCAGTCGAAGACGCCGTCTGAGGGGTGGCCTTCTGGCGTTCCGCCTGCGGCTGTGATTGCATCCTCGGTTTCCTTTCGGATGTTCTGCGACAGCGTCAGCGTCAGTTCATCGAGCAGCTGCAGAGCGCCGGTCGGGTAACCGGCCTGCAGTGCTGCCTGCTCCACCGTTGCCGGCTCCACTCCTTCACCGACGGCGGCGACAGCCTCGGCGATGAAGGTTCCGATCACACGGGAGGTGAAGAATCCGCGGGAGTCGGTGACGACGATCGGGGTCTTCTTGATCTGCTGCACGAGGTCGAAGGTGCGCGCCAGGGTCTCATCTGAAGTGTTCTCACCACGGATGATTTCGACCAGGGGCATCTTGTCAGCGGGTGAGAAGAAGTGGACGCCGATGAAGTCGGAATCGCGCTTCACACCGGTGGCCAGTTCCGTGATCGGCAGGGTCGAGGTGTTGGAACCAAGGACTGCGTCGGACTCGACGATGTCCTGGATCTCACTGAAGACCTGCTGCTTGACGGGCACGGACTCGAAGACCGCCTCGATGACGAAGTCGACTCCGGCGAAGTCCTCAACCGAGGCGCTCGGGGTGATCCGGTCGAGAACAGCCTTGCTCTTCTCTTCGGTCGTCTTGCCCTTGGCCAGTGCCGATTCCTCACGCTTGGCCGCATAGGCCTTGCCACGTTCGGCGGCTTCGATCTCGACGTCCTTGAGGACGACGTCGATGCCGGCCTTCGCTGCGGTGTAGGCGATGCCGGCACCCATCATTCCGGCGCCGAGGACGCCGAGCTTCTTCACCTGGCGAGGTTCGAAGCCATCGGGACGCGAGCCGCCGGAGTTGATGTGTCCGAGGTCGAAGAAGAACGCCTTGATCATGTTCTTCGCCACCGGCGTGTGAGTGAGGTGGACGAAGTAGCGGGTTTCGACTGCCAGTGCCGTGTCGATGTCGACGTAGGCACCTTCGACGGCGGCGGCAATGGCCGCGCGAGGAGCGGGCATCGGCGCACCCTTGGTCTGACGGCGCAGGAGCGCCGGCAGCGCGGGCAGCATCGCACCCAGCGATGGTGAGGTGGGTGCTCCGCCGGGGATCTTGAAGCCCTTGACGTCCCAGGGCTGAGTCGCCTCGGGGTTGGCCTTGACCCAGTCCTTGGCGCGTGCTTCGAGTTCGGCCACCGGAGCGAGTTCGTCGATGAGGCCGAGCTTGAGAGCGTCGGCTGCCTTGAACTTCGTCGAGGGCAGGATGGCCTTCTGCAGTGCGTTCTGGAGGCCCATCAGGCGCACGGCCCTGGCTACACCACCACCACCGGGCAGGAGACCCAAGGAGACTTCGGGGAATCCGACGCGCAGGCTGGAGACGTCCTCCGCTGCAATGCGGTGATGCGCGACGAGGGCGACCTCGAGGCCACCTCCGAGTGCGGCACCGTTGATGGCTGCGACGACGGGCTTGCCCAGCGTTTCGAGGCGACGCATGACCGTCTTCATGTGGTTGGTCAGTGCGGCTTCGGCTTCCGAGTTCTCAGGGTCGGCCGCACGCAGCTTGTTGAGGTCACCGCCCGCAAAGAAGGTCTTCTTCGCCGAGGTGAGGACGACGCCGGAGATGTCATCGACGTTCGCTTCGAGCCATTCCACGGTGCCTTCGAAGGCAGCCTTGAAATGGTCGTTCATCGTGTTGACCTTGGAATTCGGGTCGTCGATGACGACTGTGACGATTCCGTCGGAGTCGGTGGAATGCGAGTATGCAGTTGAAGTCGTTTCAGTGTTCGTCATGTCAGACCCTTTCGATGATCGTCGCAATGCCCATTCCGCCGCCGATGCACAGCGTGACGAGACCACGCTTGAGATCGCGACGTTCGAGCTCGTCGAGGACGGTCCCGAGGATCATGGCACCGGTAGCACCCAGCGGGTGTCCCATGGCAATTGCTCCGCCGTTGACGTTGACCTTGTCATGCGGGATGTTGAGGTCCTTCATCCATTTCAGGACCACTGCGCCGAAGGCTTCGTTGAGCTCGAACAGGTCGATGTCATCGACGGTCAGGCCCGCCTTGTCGAGCGCCTTCTGCGTCGCGGGAGTGGGACCGGTGAGCATGATGGTCGGCTCGGATCCGGTGACGGCAGTGGAGACGATGCGAGCCCGCGGCTTCATGTTCATCGTCTGTCCCACCTCGGCGTCGCCGATGATGACGAGGCTGGCCCCGTCGACGATTCCCGAGGAGTTCGCGGCGGTGTGGACGTGGTCGATCTCTTCGACCCAGTGGTATTTCTGAAGAGCAACCTCGTCGAAGCCTGCTTGCGCGGCGACCTTGGTGAAGGCTGGGGACAGCTTCGCCAGCGACTCCACCGTCGAACCGGGGCGCATGTGCTCATCGGTGTCGAGCAGGGTCACACCGTTGAGGTCTTTGACGGGGACGATCGACTTCTCGAAGTAGCCGTTTTCCCAGGCGTTGGCGGCGCGCTTCTGTGACTCCTCAGCGAATTCGTCGATGTCGGTGCGGCTGAATCCTTCAGTGGTCGCGATGAGGTCGGCGCTGATGCCCTGGGGCACGAAGTAGGTGTCGAAGTTCGTCGTCGGATCCTGTGCCCATGCGCCTCCGTCGGAGCCGAGGGGAACACGCGACATCGATTCGACGCCGCCTGCTAGGACGAGGTTCTCAAAACCGCTGCCGACCTTCTGTGCAGCGATGTTGACCGCTTCGAGCCCGGATGCGCAGAATCGGTTGATCTGAACGCCGGCGACGGATTCATCGAGACCCGCGACGAGAGCCGCGGTGCGAGCGATGTCTCCGCCCTGTTCGCCGACGGGCGAGACGACGCCCAAGACCATGTCGTCGATCGCCTTGTCGTCGAGATCGGGGTTACGCTCGCGCAGGGCATCGATGAGCCCTGTCACGAGATCGATTGGTTTGACGCTGTGTAGGGCTCCACCGCGGTTCTTTCCGCGCGGTGTGCGCACTGCGTCGTAGATGTACGCTTCGCTCATCTGTTCCTCACAGTCCTAGAGAACGGCCGATGATCGGTTTCGTGATCTCGGCCGTGGATACGTCAATGACGCTCGCTCAGCCTCACTGGCTAATCGATCGTTCAGTAACATTCGCACTCCCATTCAATACCAGTTGCGTGTGATGGTCAACACGGAAACACGCTGCAGTGACTGTGACGGAGCACTCACGGGGCGTGACTATTCTGTGACCTTTAAAGGCTCTTCGTAATTGAGAGTGTGGATCGGTGATTCCAGGACACGGCGTGGCGCTGCCCGGATAGACGTCGAGGTCTTCCGATGATGGAAGTTCTCACACAGTCCATCCGAAAGACCTCGACGTGGCCAAGCCTACTTTCTCGACCCCTGACCTCACGACATTCTGCCGACTCGACACCCTCGACCTCACTTGCATTGGCCAGCACATCACCGGGCACAAGGCCATCTTGGAATGCCGGCCCAACACTGCTGATGACTGGTGCCGTCGGTGTGGTGGCCACGGGATCGTCCGCGACACCGTCGTCCGCCGTCTCGCCCACGAACCCTTCGGTCACCGGCCGACCACGCTTCATATTCGCCTCCGCCGTTACAAATGCGTCGAGTGCGGCCGCGTATGGCGTCAAGACACCACTGCTGCGGCGCCACCACGAGCGAAGATCTCTCGAACCGGCCTCGACTGGGCGCTGCGTGCCCTCGTGATCGATCACGACACCGTGTCCGTGATCGCCTCCAAGCTCGCCGTGTCTTGGCACACCGCGAACTCCGCGATCCTCGCGCAGGGACATCGACTGCTGATCGACGACCCGACCCGGTTCGACGGGGTCAGCGTCATTGGTGTCGACGAACACGTATGGCGGCACACCCGGCGCGGTGACAAGTACGTCACCGTCATCATCGACCTCACTCCCATCAGCCAGGCAACAGGCCCGGCACGTTTGCTCGACATGGTGCCCGGACGTTCGAAACAGGTGTTCAAGCAATGGTTGAAAGCCCGTCCGAAGGACTGGCGTGATGGCATCGACGTCGTCGCGATGGACGGATTCTCCGGCTTCAAAACAGCCTCAGTTGAGGAACTGCCCGACGCTGTCGAAGTCATGGACCCCTTCCACGTCGTCAAACTCGCCGGTGATGCCCTCGACGAGGTACGCCGTCGCATTCAGCAGGAGACCACCGGGCATCGCGGACGAGCGACGGACCCGTTGTATCGAGCGAGGAGGACTCTCCACACCGGTGCTGATCTGCTCACGGCCAAGCAGCAGGAGAGGATCGTAGGCCTCTTCGCCGACGCCAACTTCACCGCCGTCGAAGTCACCTGGGCCGTCTATCAAGACATTGTGAGCGCCTACCGAACCAACGACGGCAACGAGGGCAAGAAGCTCTTACAATCGGTCATCGACGATCTGACGACGAATCTGCCGACAGGACTGGTCGAGCTCAAGCGGTTGGGAAGGACTCTGAAGCGTCGAGCTGCTGATGTCCTCGCGTTCTTCACCCGACCGGGAACGTCGAACGGGCCTACTGAAGCGATCAATGGCAGGCTCGAACATCTACGGGGGTCAGCGCTGGGGTTCCGCAACCTCACGCATTACATCGCGAGATGTCTGCTCGAGTCCGGTGGCTTCAGACCGGTTCTACACTCTCAATTACGATGAGCCCCTTTAAACCACGGGCGAAGTGCTTATACTAATGAAACCTAACACTCTTAGTTTCCTGGAGAACCATGACCGAGATCATTCCTGCCCGATTCACATCGGCTTCAACTGCGCCTACTTCTGCCCGTCCTGCGCGCTCGCGGATGGGATCTAAATTCCTCGCGCTGACATTGGCTGTCGGACTGCTCGCGGGCCCAATTGTGCTCGATGCCCCTCCCGCCGAGGCTGCCACGAAGAAGTGTGCGGCGAAGATGTCGATCGCGAAACCGCGGCAGTACTCAAATACCGTGATCAAGGTTTCCAAGGTTGGCGCGAAGGCCAAGGTCACCACGACCGCGCACTACAAGACGACGAAGACCAAGAAGAAGGCGACTGCTTCGAAGAAGGGTGCCGCGAACCTCAAGTACTACATTTCGGGAGCGACTCCAGGCAAAAAGGTGTCGGTGACTGTAGTGGCGAAGAAGGGCAAGACGACTTGGAAATGCTCCACCTCGTTCAAGCCCAAGAAGAAGTAGGCCGCCTGCGGGCGTAGAACAATCGCCGGTCGGTGGGAAGATGAAGCATGCGCCGATTCTTCGCAGTGACCTCGATTCTGTCCCGGGGACAGACAGGCTGGATGTATTTCTGGCCGATCATGGCCTCGCTTTGCGTGTATGTCATAGCGCTGTCCGCCCTCATTCCTCTCTTCGGCGCCATCGAACGGGCGGGGGCCGAAGAGAAGGGCCAGACGCCGGCCCCTGCTCCGACCACAGCGGAACAGCAACCAAGCTCGCCTCCGAATTTCTCGATCGCAGTCGGCACAGACGACGAACCGCGGGAGATGCCGGCGATCCAGAGCGCAATGACGGACTACCTCTCGTTCTCCGATGAGTTCTTCACCAGGCTCGAGCAGGGCGCGGTCGCTCCCGATTTCTCTACGGCTGAACGCGAGCTTTCGCCTAAGGCCGCCCGGGCTCAGGTGGAGGATGGGGCTTCGGTGCTCGCAGTTGTGCTGCCGAAGGACCTCACCCCGCAGGTCATCGATGGCATCAGAGCGTATTACCGCGGTGACATCGAGGCCCCGCGCTATACGATCACCATCCTGGCAAGTCCGCAGGCACTGAACGAAGACAAGTTCATCCTCGACCAGTACCGGGACCAGGTCATCCGCCAAGCGGAGGAGCATGTCTCCGAGCAGATTCGCATCGTCGCCCAGAAGTTCGGATGCGAGACCGGGGAGCAGGCCTGCCCACGTACTTCGAAACAGGCCCAACGCGCCTTCGAGCGCCCCTTCGACATCAAGATTGAGAAAGTCAGCGGACCACCGGCCGTCGACTACTTCAGCGAAGGATCTGATGGGGAGAGCCCTCAGCCAGGTTCGCAGTCCTCGGCGCCAGTCGCGGCAGCTTCCTCGCCTTCTGGTCCCGCCGACACGTCCTCCGACACAGATGCCACATCATCCCAATCGCACGCTCCACAGTCGTCGATCAGCGCCGGAGTCTCCGCGATCTTCGGTGCACTCATTCTCGCCGCGGTCACTTTGGCCATGCTGTCATCGGCGACCGTCAATCGGGCGGCGGGACTGCAGGTCGCGATCATCGGGCCATGGCGATCACTGTCACCTCAGAGACCATTCCCCAGAAGAACGCTGCTGAGCCAGAAATTCGGGCTGGCCGCCGCCGGGACACTCGCGCTGACAACGGCTGCCACCGTGAGTGCTGTATTGCCGGGGAGAAGCATCGTCGACAGCCTCGGCGCCTACCCGAGTCTGCGGCTGATCGCGATCATCGGGCTACTCTGTCTCGTCTGTCTGACCATGGCTATTGTCATTCTCGCCGTGACTGACACTTTGGGGGTGCTGGCCGGAGTCGTAATCGCTGTCGGCGCTGTTGTCTGGGGAACTGTCTGGAACACAGCGGCGAATCTGCTCGACCCGAGCCACCCGGGCCCGTCGTCCAGTGTCACGATATTCATCAGTGGGAACAGACACTTGGTGGGCGAACTGGTGCCGACGCTGCTGGTTCTGCTGGTCATCCTTGTCGCGGCATTGATTGGAAGCTTCGCCGTGACCAGTGCCTTCGACCGGAGATTCAGCACTCAGATCAAGCGGTCATAGATACCCCGTGGCCGAATCCAGTCGATACTCATGGCAATCTCGCCCCTACGCCGGAACCGTTCCGCGAGGCAAACTCACGCAATAGACTGACGGAATGGGTGACGAGCGCTATGTCGAGAACTGCACTGATAAAGAGCTTTTGGAAACTTTCGTGAAGCCGACGATCGAACGAATCTTCAAGCCCGGAGAAATCGACGACGCACGGCTGGTCCGCTCTGACCGAGACTTGATCTACCGGATCACCGTAGGTGGCGACGTGTTCTACCCCATCGTTCGGCCGCATGGGAATGGATTCAGTGTCGAGAGCGTCGGTCAACAGTTCTTCGATGATGTCCAGGACGATGTTGCTGAGTCCTACTTCGCGTGGGGTGAGCTGCGAGGCGAGTGACAGGAACTCGCGCCACTACAAAGTAGCGATCCCGGTGCTGTGGTTGATTTGATGCCCCCTGGAGCTTTCGATAGATGGTCGTTGCTGCGCGGGCATCCTTGGAGCCTCCGCTGTGGCGCAGACACACTCGTAGGCCGCGGACAGGGTAGTTCTTGCACTGGTCGCCGCGCTTCTTTGACGTGGCTTGGCATTTGTCGGGATCCCACCCGGTTTTGTCGACGGTGCTCATAGCCCGTTCACCGCGACAGTCTGTTCGACGTACACGGTCGCACCATTGGGGACAAGGGACTGATGCAGGGTTAGGTGACATCTAATCTGGCTTGTTCATAGGCAAGCCTG
>NZ_JAKDJU010000271.1 GCF_030453725.1 Brevibacterium picturae | reverse complement strand
ACTCATCGGACACTCATTCGGAGGGCAAATGTTCACCGGCATCATCGAAGAGCTCGGCACCGTCGCAGCCATCGAGAGCAAGGACGATTCGGCCGTCATCACCATCGACGCCAAGGACCTCGTCGACGACCTCGGACTCGGCGGCTCGCTGGCCGTCAACGGCGTGTGCCTGACCTCGGTCAGAGCTGGCGACGCCTCTCCGCCAGTCAGCGCGAGCGCCGAGGTGCCAGGAGCGTTCACCGCCGAGGTGATGGGCGAGACCCTGCGGTTGACCGGCCTCGGAACCCTGCGCACCGGAGACCGGGTCAACCTCGAAAGGTGCACACCTGCTTCGGGGCGCTTCGACGGCCATGTGGTGCAGGGGCACGTCGACGGGTGCGGCGAGCTGGACAGCCGGGATGACCACGCCGAGTGGTCGACGTTGCGCATCGGAATCCCGAACCACCTCGCGCCCTACACCGCCAGCAAGGGGTCCATCGCCCTCAACGGCGTCTCGTTGACTCTCACCGCCGTCTCCGAACCCTCCGAGGCCAGCGCCTGGGTCGAGGTCGGACTCATCCCTGCCACCCTGTCGCACACCACGCTCGGCGACATCTCCCCCGGCGACCCAGTGAACATCGAAGTGGACGTGCTCGCGAAGTACACGGCCCGCCTGCTCTCATTCCGGGACGAATCAACCACCTTCAGCTCAACCGACAGTACCCGCGAAACCGGCAGCACCCAGCAAGGAGCCGACCATGACTGAAACCACCCCGACAGCTGATCGGCCCGACTCATCTCAGGAAAACGCTCGTCTCGACCCGATCGACGAGGCGATCACCGCTTTCGCCGCTGGCCAGCCGATCGTCGTCGTCGATGACGAGGACCGCGAGAACGAGGGCGACCTCATCATGGCCGCCGAATTCGCTGAAGCTGCGACCATGGGCTTCTTCGTCCGCTACACCTCCGGCGTCATCTGCGCCCCCATGGACGCCGAGCGCGCCGCCGCACTCGAACTGCCGCCCATGGTCTCCGCCAATGAGGACCCGAAGGGCACCGCGTACACGATCAGCTGCGATGCGGTCGGCGTGACCACCGGCATCAGCGCCGCCGAACGCGCCCTGACCGGGCGTCATCTTGCCGCAGCAGTGCCCGAACCCGCCTCGATCACGCGCCCCGGTCACGTGTTCCCACTCGTCGCGAAGGCCGGTGGGGTCCGTGAACGCCCGGGCCACACCGAGGCCGGCGTCGAGTTCGCGCGCCTGGCCGGTGCCAGCCCTGTGGCCATGATCGGCGAGGTCGTCCACGACGACGGGTCGATGATGCGCTTCGACTCCCTCCGCGAGTTCGCCGACGCTCATCAGCTCGTGATGGTCTCGATCGAAGAGCTCATCGAATACCTCAACGAGACGGATCGCGGGTTCGATGCGAGTTCGACTGCTGACTCGACTCGCGGTTCGGCGCACAGTTCGTCGAACCACTTGCCGACTGAATCGACGAACGCGCCGAGCGAATCAGCTCCGACCTCAGGATCGATCGCACCATCGGCCGAGGTGCCGCTGCCGACGAAGCATGGGAGCTTCACCGCCCGCGCATTCACGATCGACGACCACGACCACCTCGGCGTGTTCTCCGAGGTGAACTCTGCCGCCGTTGATCCAGCTGCTAGAGACGAGGAGTCTGTGCTGCGTGGGCCCGCACCTCTGGTTCGGGTGCATTCGGAGTGCCTGACCGGGGACGTCTTCGGCTCCCACCGGTGCGACTGCGGAGAACAGCTGGACCTAGCAATGCAGCGGATCTCCGCCGAGGGCGGTGCCGTGATCTACATGACCGGCCACGAGGGACGCGGAATCGGACTGAGCAACAAACTGCGGGCCTATGCTCTTCAGGACCGCGGCCTGGACACGGTCGATGCGAACCGTGAGCTCGGCTTCCACGACGATGACCGTGACTACCGTGCGGCCGCCGAGATCCTGCGCTCGATCGGCCTGACCCGCATCCGACTGCTGACGAACAACCCGGACAAAACTCGGGCGCTGGAATCTCTGGGGATCACGATCGAAGCGGTCATTCCGCTCGAGATTCCCGCCCGCCCGGAGAACACGGACTATCTGGCCACCAAGCGTGAGCGCATGCACCACACGCTGACCCTGCCGTCGGTGGTCGGCAGCCCCACCGCCTCGGCGGCCACCTCTTCGACACCCATCGCCGAGAAGCACCACTGCTGACCACCCGCATTTCCCGGCATCCACCGACGCTTCCAGAAACCTTGGCCATCACGGCCGCTACGAAAGGATCCACCCATGGCACACTCCGGAGCACCTGAGCTCACCGTCTCTGCTGCCGACACTCGCATCGCGATCATTGCAGCATCCTGGCACACGCAGATCATGGACGGCCTCGTCGACGGTGCCCAACGAGCAGCCAGCGAAGCCGGAGCCCAAGCCACCCTGATTCGGGTTCCGGGAAGCTTCGAACTGCCCCTCGCCGCGGCACGCCTGGCACCGCACTTCGACGCGGTGGTCGCCCTCGGCGTCGTCATCCGCGGCGGCACCCCACACTTCGACTACGTCTGCCAAGCCGCCACAGACGGACTCAATCGAGTGGCCATCGACTCCCGCAAACCGGTTGGATTCGGGGTGCTGACCTGTGACACGGAACAGCAGGGACTGGACCGTGCCGGGCTCGAGGGCTCGCAGGAAGACAAGGGCCACGAAGCCATGACCGCAGCCCTGGTCACCGCGCAGGCGCTGGCGGACTACCCGATCGCCTGAAGTCCAGCGTCGCCGCCTCAGCGAGCGCGTGCTCGGCGAGCA
>NZ_JAKDJU010000270.1 GCF_030453725.1 Brevibacterium picturae | reverse complement strand
ACCATCTTCGGCGGCGTGAAGCAGAAGCGCCAGGAGCTCGCCCTCAGTGCAGGAGTCGACATCGTCGTCGCCTGCCCGGGGCGGCTCGAAGACCTGCTCCAACAGGGCCTGATTTCCTTGGACAACATCGAAGTCACGGTCCTCGACGAGGCCGACCACATGGCAGACCTCGGGTTCCTGCCGGGTGTCACCCGCATCCTTGCGAAGACGCCGGAGAACGGCCAACGGATGTTCTTCTCCGCCACCTTGGACAACGGAGTGGACAAGCTGGTGCGCCGGTTCCTCCACAACGAGGTGCGCCACTCCGTGGACGACCCCAACTCGCACGTCTCTGCCATGACCCACCATGTGTTCGAGGTCGGCGATGACGACAAGAACGAGCTGGTTCACCGACTCGCTTCCGGCACCGGGCGCCGCATCCTCTTCACCCGCACCAAGCACCGGGCGAAGCGCTTCGCCCGGCAGCTCACCGCACAGGGCATTCCGGCCGTCGACCTCCACGGCAACCTCTCCCAAGGAGCGAGAGACCGGAATCTCGCGGCGTTCAGTGACGGGGATGTGCGCGTGCTCGTCGCCACAGACGTCGCTGCCCGCGGAGTGCATGTCGACTCCGTCGAACTCGTCGTCCACGTGGACCCTCCGACCGAGCACAAGGCATACCTGCACCGCTCCGGGCGCACAGCCCGTGCCGGCAGCTCTGGCGAGGTCGTGACTGTCATGCTGCCGGATCAGCGCAAGGACACCCAGATCCTGCTGCGCAAGGCCGACATCAAGGTGACCCCGCAGAAGGTCACAGCGGATTCTCCCCTGGTGGCAGACCTTGTGGGCGAAATCGCTGACTATGTCGCACCACAGCCCAAGGAGGCTCCGGAGCAGACGCAGGGAAGGAAACGCGCTCCCCAGGGTCGTCGTGGAGGAAGCGGCGGCAGAGGCCGTCGTGGCGGTCGTGGCGGCGAGCAGAGTCGCGGCAACGAGAACGGCGGCGCGAGCCAGTCCAGCCGCAGTGGCGAGCAGAGCCGAGGCGGTCAAGCACGCGGCCGCACAACCGGCAGCGGTCAGGAAGGCCGCACGCCTACACGCACCAAGAACGGGCAGAGCAATCGGAACGGGCAGGGCGGTCAGGGCCGCCGCCGCAATGACCGCAGCCGCGCCGGCAACGGCAGTGGCAGTGGCAGTGGCAATCGACAGGGCTCAGGCTCACGGGGTACAAGCCCGGAGACCCGCAAGCGCAATAGAGATGGTGCGGGAGATTCCCGCGCGGTCTATTCGACCAGCAGCTGATCACGGCGCCGTAGACGCATAGTCGCCGGAATCATCGGGCGCTGATTGACTCAGCTCCCACCGTCATCAACAGCCCGACGACCGAGACAAGTGCCATGCCGATCATCGCCACGGCCATGATCCGCAATCGTACCTTGCCGGGCCGGGCCACGAACCGCGCGACTAGCAACACAAGGTAGAGCGCAACGACAGCAACGCCGGTCGCAACAGCAACCGGCGTTGCTGTCCCGCTGCTCACAAAGATCCACGCCAGCACGGCTGCGACGACGAGCAGGAACAGTCCGCCCGAGACGATCCACACTGTGCCAGAAGAGCTGCGGAGCGAGGGCTGATCGCGGATCTTGGTCGGGTCAAGACGTTCGCGGGGGCGTTCCTCCATGTGTCTCAGGCTACCGTCAGGGCATCGCGCTGGCTATGCCCCAAGGGCTTTCCGGTGGTCTCACACCAACGGGTCAATAGTCGTTTGCCATGGTGCCGATCTTCGCTCGACAGCACAGGTAGAGGCCATAGCTGATGAGTCCAACGCCCGCTACGGTCAGTAATGCGGGTCCGAACTGTTGCTGGCGCATGGTTTGGAATACAGCACCGATGCCTTCGGCCTTCGTCGGATTGAAGGCGAGCGCGGAATAGGCCACGAGCACTCCGGCGAAACAGATGATTGCGCCTTTGGCTATATAGCCGATGGTGCCGAGGACGACGGCTGTCCGCCCGAAGCCTCCGTTGATGGTGTCCAGGTTCTTCCGATGGCCGCGCCGAATGCCTTTGACGACGAAGAAGACACCAAAGCCGAATATCACCGCACCGACAGCGGCCAATAGCAGACGTCCTTGAAGCGTTTGCATCAGTTCCAGGCTGAGGTGTGATTTTTTTGCGCGGCTTCTGCTGGTGCTGGACACGCCAAGCGCGAACGTCACAGTGACAGCCGCGAGGGCGATGTAGATGACGGTCAGTCCGATCGAACTGCCTTTTTGGATAACCCGTTGGTGCGTGGACCGGTACCGGTGGCCGAAAATGACCTCTAACGCTTGCCAGACGCCCAGGGCTGCGAAGGTCAAAAACGCCGCCCAGAGCACGACGAACCCCTCGGGCAGGTTGGCGATATCGGTCATGACGCTGGCCTGACTCGGCCTCCCACTGTGGCCGGTCGCGACGCGAATCGAGATAGCGCCTATCAGCACGTGGAGCAGGCCGTTCATTGCGAAGCCGGCTCGCGCTATTACCTCGAAGATCTTTGAATTCGTGGCCGCGCCCGCGGCAGCGGCTGCCTCAGACGCACTCATCTACGCCGCGCGATCGCTGCAGTGTGCTGCCGGGGCCCGTGCAGAAAGCCCATCGTGGAGACTCTTCGACCCCACAACGGCACCGCTGGCGACCGTCATTCCGGCGGCGACGCCGAGCCCGAAGGATTGCAGCTGTGGCGCATTCATACCCACAGACTACTGCGCCTCGGCCGCGTCCATAGTCACCGTGTCGACTCTTCGAAGAACTCCGCGCAACCGGCTTGGTTGCCTCATTTG
>NZ_JAKDJU010000269.1 GCF_030453725.1 Brevibacterium picturae | reverse complement strand
CCCTGATCGATATTCCGCGCGATGACCACAGCCACCGCTGCTTGGCCGGAAGCAAATATCGGCGATTGGGACGGTTCTCAGCTGATCGTCCCGCCAGCCACCAGCACGGCCGGTCCCGAGAGGGTGACGCTGCCGCGTGTGCCGTCCTGATTCGGGGTGATGCCGATGCGCAGCTGGCCGCCGGGAACATCCACCCGCCATTGCAGAGGCGAATCCGGGCCCGCCCAGTGGTGAGCGGCAATGGCCGCTGCACACGCTCCTGTACCGCACGAGCGAGTCTCGCCGACGCCGCGTTCGAACACCCGCATGCGCAGGGCGCCCTCTCCCCCCGCCACATCGCTGCGCGACGGTTCCATGACGATGTATTCGACATTCGATCCCTGTGGGGGCACTGGGTCGAGAACGGGTGCGTCCCGCAGCTCGGCGCCTTCGAGTTCATCCTGCGCCGCGAGAGCGACCACGGTGTGGGGATTGCCAGTTTCGACGCGCATGCCCGGGCGCGGGACTTCGATGCCTGCGGTCGAGACGAGGACGTCGTCGCTGTCGTCGAGGGACCACTCGCCCATATCAATCATGTACCAGGCGTCATCTGCGGATCCGGGCAGCGCCTGCCCCGCAGACGTGGCCGCCGGCGCGTCGCCGGTCTGCTTGCCCAAAGCCGGGTTGAGAACCGTGCGCACGGTCTTGATTCCGTCACGTGTGCCGATGAGCATCTCTCTGGCATCGGCAGCGACGCGTCCGGTCGTGACGAGCACGTGGGCGAAGACTCGAACTCCGTTGCCGCACATCTCGGAGAGGCTGCCGTCGTGGTTGTAGTAGTCCATGAACCATTCGGCGCCTGCTTCGGCCTGGTCGAGCGCCCCGGGAATTCCGCTGCTCGCCGAGCGCACGATGCGGATGACACCGTCGCAACCCAGCCCTGACCGGCGATCCGCCAGAAGTGCGATCGTTTCGGGATGCATCTCCAGGGCGCTGTCATCGTCGGCCAAGAGCACGAAGTCGTTCTGTGTGCCGTGTCCTTTGATGAAGACGGTGTCTGCGATATCCGCGAAGGGTGACTGGGAGGAGCTCATGGACTCATCCTATCGGTGACGGTTGAGCTGTTGGCACAGTCGGCATTCAGTTCCGGTGAACGACCGTCAGCTCCCAGAGCTCGTGTCTGTGATGACGTCGAGGGCGAGGGCCGTATTGGCCTCATGGTCACCGGTGGTTGCGTCGATCCAGACGATGCGCGGGTCTCTGCGAAACCACGTGTCCTGTCTGCGCGCGAACTGCCGGGTTCTGATGGTCGTCTGCTCCTGGGCCGCGCCCGCGTCGATGTCGCCTGCCAGGTACTGCTGGATCTGCGCATATCCGATCGCACGGGATGCGGTCCTGCCTTCGGCCAGGCCGCGCTCGAGGAGGCCTCGGACCTCCTCGACCCACCCCAGCTCCCACATGATTTCCACACGAGCCGCAATCCTTTCGTGAAGGCTGGCTCGCTCGACGCTCAACCCGAGGTGGAGGGTTGGTTCGATCGCCTGGTAGTCGGGCAGCTGGGCGCTGAAGGGTCGCCCGGTCAGTTCGATCACCTCAAGGGCGCGAACGATGCGCCGGGAATCATTGGGAGTGATCTTGGCAGCGGCGGCCGGGTCGATCTCCTGCAGGTGCCGGTGCCTGCCCCAGCGGTCGGCGTCGACCTCGGATTCGATCCGTGCGCGCACCTGGGGGTCCGTGCCGGGGAATTCCATCTGATCGGTCGCCGCTCGCACGTACAGTCCCGAACCACCGACGAGGATGGGCCGCTTCTCCCGGGCGCGGATGTCTGCAATGGCATCACGGGCCTGTTGTTGAAAGGTCTGCACATTGGCTTCTTCACGCACATCGAGGATGTCGATGAGGTGGTGGGCAATTCCCCGGCGCTGGCTGACGGGAAGTTTGGCGGTGCCGATGTCCATACCCCGATAGAACTGCATGGAATCCGTATTGATGATCTCCCCGCCGAGGTGCTCGGCCAGGTTGAGGGCGAGATCCGATTTTCCCGTGGCTGTGGCCCCGGCAATGGTGATGATGGGCTGTTCGGCTGGGCTCAACGGTGACTCATCTCAGTACGTCCCGGTCCCGCACAGCGAACGGACTTCGTGAACGTAGTCATCGAAGACGGTGTCGAACGAATAGTCGGATGACTCCTGGTCCAGCATATGCGCAGCTGCAGCAGCGAGGAGATCAAGATCAGCGTGAACGTCGTCGGCGGCTGAGATCGCAGAGGCAACCGTCCTGGCACCACCGGCGGTGAGCGAACGAACGATCCGCTCGTCGACCTCCGCTGCACCTGGCACGGGCGCCAGAGGAGCGTTCTCGGAGGCCGCGACGGACAGGTCGATGGGGACCAGCAGATCGTCAGTGCTGCCCAGCGGCCCGACCCGAACGCCGACTGAGTGGGCGTGGAGGAGCGCCACAGCGATTCCGGGGTGTGCAGACTCACAGGCTGCACGCAGAGCAGGACTGAGCTCGAACACGGCCTGTAGCCAGTCCTCACCTTCTAGCAGCTCGTTGGTTCGAGTGTCGATGCCCAGGTCGATTCCCAGCCCGCCGAGGCCTGCCAAGGGAGGCAGTTCTCGCACGGGCAGCGCCCATGCCGGCCTGCACATCAGACTGGATTCGATCCAGGCGCGCAATCGGGCGACGTTCGCGGTCTCCGCCAGGTCGACACCGGCCAGGAGGATCGGCGCCGCCGGGATGATCGCAAATGAGGGCATCTCAGCCACGGGTGCGGATGGTCGGCATCCCCAGATTCGTGGATCCGCCGTCAGTCTGGCCCGGC
>NZ_JAKDJU010000268.1 GCF_030453725.1 Brevibacterium picturae | reverse complement strand
CGATGCGGACCTCGATGCGGCGATCAACGCCACGGTCTTCGGCGTCTTCTCCCTCAACGGAGAACGCTGCACCGCCGGCTCGCGCATCCTCGTCGAGGAATCGGTCTACGAGGAGTTCGTCGAACGCTACGCCGCCCAGGCCAAGCGCGTGAAGGTGGGTCTGCCCTCCGATCCCACCACCGAGGTGGCCGCACTGGTCCACCCCGAGCACTACGACAAGGTCATGTCCTACGTCGAAATCGGCAAGGAAGAGGCTCGCCTCGTCGCCGGCGGCGGCCGCCCCGAAGGGTTCGAGACCGGCAACTTCGTGGAACCGACCGTGTTCGCCGACGTCTCACCCGACGCACGGATCTTCCAGGAGGAGATCTTCGGGCCCGTCGTCGCGATCACCCCGTTCAAGTCCGATGAAGAGGCCCTCCAGCTGGCCAACAACACGAAGTACGGCCTGGCCGCCTACATCTGGACCTCCGATCTCAAGCGGGCACACAATTTCTCGCAGGCCGTCGAATCCGGCATGGTGTGGCTGAACTCGAACAACGTCCGCGACCTGCGCACACCCTTCGGCGGGGTCAAGGCCTCGGGCCTCGGCCACGAAGGCGGCTACCGTTCGATCGACTTCTACACGGAACAGCAGTCCGTGCACATCAACCTCGGCGAGGTCCACAATCCCGTCTTCGGGAAGCAGTGAAAGGTTTCTGCAATGACTGACACCATCCCAACCCCCTCGGTTCCGGCTCCGGACGTCCTGCGCTGCGCGTACATGGAGATCGTCGTCACCGATCTCAAGAAGTCCCGTGACTTCTACGTCGACGTCCTCGATCTGCAGGTGACTGAGGAAGACGAGAACGCCATCTACCTGCGGTCGATGGAGGAGTTCATCCACCACAACCTCGTGCTGCGTCAGGGACCGACGGCGGCAGTTGCCGCATTCTCCTACCGCGTTCGCAGTCCCGAGGACGTCGATGCCGCCGAGGCGTTCTACCGTGAACTCGGATGCCCAGTCGTGCGAAAGAAGGACGGATTCGTCCGCGGCATCGGTGACTCTGTGCGCGTGCAGGACCCATTGGGCTTCCCGTACGAATTCTTCTACGAGGTCGACCACGTCGAACGCCTGGCCTGGCGCTACGACCTCTACTCGCCCGGAGCGCTGGTGCGCATCGACCACTTCAACCAGGTCACCCCGGACGTGCCGAAAGCCGTGGCGTACATGGAGGACCTGGGCTTCCGGGTCACCGAGGACATCCAGGACGCCGAAGGCACCGCCTACGCGGCGTGGATGCGCCGCAAATCGACCGTGCACGACACCGCGATGACCGGTGGCGATGGACCGCGCATGCATCACGTCGCGTTCGCCACTCACGAGAAGCACAACATCCTCGCCATCTGCGACAAGCTCGGCGCGCTGCGCCTGTCCGACGCAATCGAGCGCGGTCCCGGTCGCCACGGCGTCTCGAACGCCTTCTACCTCTACCTGCGCGACCCCGACGGTCACCGGATCGAGATCTACACGCAGGACTACTACACGGGCGATCCCGACAATCCGCGGGTGACCTGGGACGTTCATGACAACCAGCGCCGCGACTGGTGGGGCAACGCCGTCGTCCCGTCCTGGTACACCGATGCCTCGACGGTCCTCGACCTCGAGGGCAACCCGGTTCCGCTGACGAACCGCACCGACGACTCCGAAATGGACGTCACGATCGGCGCCGACGGGTTCTCCTACACCCGCCGTGAGGATGCGACGACGAACTTCGGTGAGCGCTCCGGCGCTGACGACGGAGAAGACGAGTTCAAATTGGGACACCAGCTCTGAGGAGACGCGCACATGCTCGATGAGACAACGATCGCGGCCATCGCCGATGGTCTGGCACAGGCGGAGAAGAACCGGTCGAAGATCGGCCTGCTCACGGCTCAGTACCCCGACATGACCGTCGAGGACTCCTACGCCGTGCAGAACGAATGGCGTCGCCGAGGCGAGGCCTCCGGGCGCAGGCTGATCGGTCATAAGATCGGTCTGACCTCGAAGCCGATGCAGCAGGCGACGGGGATCAGCGAACCCGACTACGGGGCGATCTTCGCCGACCAGGTCTACGACACGGGATCGGTCATCGACCACTCGCAGTATTCGGGTGTGCGCGTCGAGGTCGAACTTGCCTTCGTGCTGAAGGACGAGCTGCGCGGACCCGATATCAGCCTCATCGATGTTCTGCGCGCCACCGAATACGTGGTGCCGGCACTCGAGGTGCTGTCGTCTCGGATCGAGATGGAGGGACGCACCATCGTCGATACGATCTCTGACAATGCTGCGCTGGGGGCTATGGTCCTCGGCGGTCGTCCGATGGCCGTCGACGCGGTCGATCTGCGCCGAGTCGGTGCGCTTCTCTATCGCAACGAGTCGATCGAGGACTCCGGTCTCGCCGCCGCCGTCCTCGACCACCCTGCCCGCGGCATCGTGTGGTTGGCGAACAAGCTGGCCGAACACGGCGATGTCCTGAAGGCCGGGGAGACCGTTCTGGCTGGGTCCTTCACCCGCCCCATGTGGGTCAGCCCGGGTGACACCGTCCACGCCGACTACGGAGACTTGGGAGTCATCACATGCCGTTTCAAGTAGAACTGCCACAGACACTCACCCAGCGCGTTGCGAAGTTGGGCGACGGGGAGTACTTGGCCGGAATGTGGGTCTGCTCCGGCTCGCCCGTGGCCGCGGAGATCGCCGCAGCCTCGGGGATGCAGTGGGTGCTCATCGACGCCGAGCATTCGCCGATCGATCTGCAGATCACGACGAGCCTGCTCCAGGCCATGAACGGATACCCCGCGACCCC
>NZ_JAKDJU010000071.1 GCF_030453725.1 Brevibacterium picturae | reverse complement strand
CGACTCGACCGACGCGACCGAGTCGACCGACAAAGACGCAGCGGAGGATTTCGAGATCATCGACGCCGTGGCCTTCGCCACGCAGACTCTGCTCCCTGCGCTGCAGGATCGCGGAGCACTCTCGACCGAACACCGCCTGCCCTCGATCACCCTCCACCCGACATGCTCGTCGACCCAGCTGGGAATCAACGAGGACCTGAGCGCGCTCGCCGGGTCCATCGCCGATGAGGTCAGCGTGCCCGATTCCTGGGGCTGCTGTGCCTTCGCGGGGGATCGGGGAATGCTCCATCCCGAGCTCACCGCCTCGGCGACGAAGGACGAAGCCGCCGAGGTCGAATCGATCGGCGCGGACATTCACGCGTCGACGAACAGGACGTGTGAGATCGGGATGACTCGGGCGACGGGGAAGCCGTATCGCCACATTCTTGAAGCCCTCGACGAGCTCGTGAGTCAGGCCCGATTCTGATGCTGCCCGGGGTTCATCCGGATGCCGGGCATCCCTGGCGTCGGTGAGCCGCGTGTGATTCGATGCACATATGACTCAAGCATTGGAATCGCATCGCGCTCGCCTCGCCGCCGGAGAGATCTACAACGGACTGTGGATGATGTCGACGAGCCAGGAGCTGGCGAAGGTCGGATCGGCCGCAGGGTATGACTATGTGTGCCTTGATATGCAGCACGGTTTCACTCGCCCGACCGACGTTATGCGCCTCACCGATGCCATCCGGGCCAGTGGATCTGCCCTGGTCACTGCAAGAGTCTCAGCAAACCGCTTCACCGAGATCGGCATGCTCGCCGACGCCGGCGTCGAAGCCGTCATCGTGCCGCTCGTGTCCAACGTCGCCGAGGCCGAGGCCGCCGTTTCCGCACTCGACTATCCGAGCCGCGGAGGCGACCGCTCCTGGGGCCCGACCGCCGAACTCATGCACAACGCGGTCCAGGACACCCGAGACGAGCGTCCGCTTCTCTTCGTGATGATCGAGAACAAGGAAGGTCTGGCCAACGTCGAGAAGATCTGCGAAGTCCCAGGCATCGACGGTGTCTACGTCGGTCCCGCCGACCTCGCCTTCGCCGTCGATGCACTGCCAGGTCAGCCCAATGATGCCCACGCCGAGGCGCTCGTGCGGATCCGCACAGCAGCCGACAAAGCCGGGGTCGTCCCCGGCATTCACTGCGGTGACGGTGCGGAAGCCAAGGCCCGGAAGGAACAGGGATTCCGCTTCATCACCTCGGCGGGGGATATCGGTGCCGCTGGGCGCGCGTTCCGGGAGGACCTGGCGACGGCGCGAGGCTAGTCACCCCTCGATATCGACCACCGTCCGCAGTCCCTTGCTGGGGTCGGCGAATTCCTGCGCCAGGTCTGACAGTCCGATCGGGCCGCCGAGGATGCGGTCCCACGGCATGTTCTTGCCGTCTGCGGCCAGGAAGTCCACGGCTTCCTGCAGGTGGTGTGGTTCGAAATTGTGCACACCGGTGATGGTGCGCCACCCTCGCACGAGCTGTTCGGGATTGATCTCGATGTTCGGTCCAGGACTCACGCTTCCCGCGAGAACTGCGGTGCCGCCGATTCCAAGGCTGGCCACGCAGGTCTCCACACCCGCGGTGGTGCCGGAGAGTTCGAGTGCGACATCGACGTCTGTCGGCACCTCCTCTTCCAGGATCGTGCTCGCCCCGGCGAACAGGGCTAGGTCCTGGCGCTGCGGCGTCGGATCGAAGGCGAGCACCTCGGCGGCACCGCGGGACTGCGCGGCGGCCACCGCGGTGAGCCCCAGCATTCCGAGTCCGTTGACGAAGACACGACGGCCCCGCAGGTCACCGGCGGCCTCGAGCATCGCCATGACGGTGGCGACGGCGCACCCTGCCGTGGCGGCCACGGCGTCTGGCACCGAATCCGGCACCGGGATGACTGCCACGCCGGCCGGCAGGTGGATGTGGGAGGCGTAGGTGCCCGACAGCGCCCACCCGCTGTCGGTGGATTCGTGCCCGACCTTGGCCACCGACTGACATTTTGCGCTGAGCCCGCGCCCGCAGTTCTCGCAGGTCCCGCATACCGAGGTGACCGAGAAGACCACGCGTTGGCCGAGCGGGAGCCCAGACCGCGAATCCTCGACCACGCCGATGCCCTCGTGTCCGAGAACGGCGGGGCAGGCTCCGGGGCGACGCCCGCGCACGGTGTGACGATCCGAGCCGCAGACGGTGGCGGTGGTCAGGCGAATGAGGCTCTCGCCCTCGGCCAGTTCAGGGCGGTCGAAGGACTGGGTCTCGAACTGATCCCCGCCGAGCCAGACGACGGCTTCGACCGTGGCCGCGAAGACTTCAGCATCAAACGAGGCCACCGCATCCGCCGAGGTGTCGGCCGGGGAAGCCTGAACCGGTGACTGAGCTTGAGCCTGCGTTTGAACCTCCGCCGTCACTGGTTCACCGGGGCCGAGGTTGCATCCGAAGCTGGCAGGTCGACCAATGCATCGGGAAGCCCCGCAACGGAATCGAGCACCAGGTGGGCGCCCTCGGCAGCGAAGTCCTTCCGGCTCAGGTGACCGGTAAGCACACCCACCGAGGTGACTCCGGCACGCAGTGCCGACTGCACATCCGCCGAGGTGTCGCCGACGCTGACGACCGCGGCCGTTTCCTCGACGCCGAGTTCCTTCATGACTGTCTCGATCATGTCGGGTGCTGGCCGACCGGCCTCGACCTCGTCGCCGCAGGAGGAGGCGTCGAAGGTCTCGCCCTGCTGCCATCCCATGGAGGAGAAGATGAGATCGGCGATCTCCCGAGCGAACCCAGTCGTCAGAGCGACCTTGATGCCCTGCTCGCGCAGAGTCGCCAGCGCCTCCTCGATCCCGGGCAGCGGCTTCGGCGGATTGTCGGTGTAGGTGCGGCGCAGCTCCTGTCGGAACCATTCCCAGGTCTTCTCATGGAGTTCGTCATCGACCTCGACACCGCCGAGGCGGAGCAGATTTTCGATCGCCCACTTCTTCTCCGTGCCCATCCACTTCTGGAACACCTCGTCAGAGTAGTTCGCACCTTCGCGTTCCGTGGCCTCCCGCAGAACGCGGTAGACCTCGTCACGGTCGTCGATGGTGGTGCCGGCCATGTCGAAGATGGCGAGTTCAATCATGCTGTTTCTCCTTTTAGCTGGGACAGAGTGTGTGGGGTCGGGTATGTGAAACGGGGTATGTGAAAACGCAGGAGCGCCAACGAACAGCTGGACACCAGCGAATGGCTCGGCGTCAGCGCACGGCTTTGCGCAGCCACATCGACAGCGCTTCGACGGCGAGGACGACGGCGACCATGAGGATGAGGACCATGGTGACCACATCGAACTGGTTGACCCGCGAGGCGTTGAGCAGCAGGAATCCGATGCCTCCGGCGCCGACGACTCCGAGGAGTGTGGCCGAGCGGATGTTGTTGTCGAGCAGGTACATCGTGTGGGCGACGAAGGCCGGTGCCGCCTGGCGCAGTGTGGCTGAGAAGAACACCTGTGCTTCGCTGGCACCGGTCGCCCGCATCGCCTCCTGCACCTGAGTGTCCGTCTCCTCCAGCGAATCGGCGATGAGCTTCGAGAGCAGGCCGATCGCCCCGATGGACAGAGCCAGCGTGCCGGCGACCTCGCCCAGACCGGAGATGACGACGAAGATGATCGCGAGAATGAGCTCGGGAATGCCGCGCACGATCACGATGATCACCCTGAACGTCTGGTGCACATAGGCATTCGCCACGGCGTTTCGAGCGGCGAGGATGCCGATCGGTATCGCGAGGACAGCACCGATGAGCGTGGCCGCGAGCGAGATCTGGATCGTCACCAGCAGCTGTTCGAAGAGGTTGGACATGGACCCGCCGGCCGACGGCGGGAAGAACAGTGCCAGGGTCTGCGGCAGGTCGAGGATCCCCTGCGCGAGTGCCGACCAGGACACATCCACGCGCCACAGGGCCGCGACGGTGAAGACCACGATCAGTGCGACCGAGAGGAAACGTCTGATGCGAGCCGAACTCCACGGTGGTGTCAGGTGGAGATCGTTGACACCGGACTCGCGGCCGCGGTTGAGCAGACGATCGACCCAGGTGCCGCCGGTGATCCTCTGCCCGGCCGACCTCATCAGCGCAGCGCGAATAGCGCCGGAGACGAGCTCGAGGCCGATGCACAGCAGCAGGACGAGCACCGCCAGAGCCATGCCCCGCTGATAGTCCAGCGTCCGCAGAGAATCGGCGATCGCCAATCCGATGCCGCCCACGCCGACATAACCCAACAGCACCGAGGTGCGCAGATTGATGTCGAACCTGTGCAGCGCCGTTGCGATGAGCTGGGGCATCAGGGTCTGGGGGATGGCCGCCATGATCTGCTGTGCGCGACTGCCGCCGAGGGACTCCACGGACTCGCGTGGGCCGTCGTCGAGTTCTTCGATCGCGTCGGCGTAGAGTTTGGCGATCATGCCGACCGAATGGATGCCCATGGCGATGATGCCGGCCGTGGCTCCGAGCCCGAACATGCGCAGGAAGATGATCGCGAGCACCAAATCGGGGACTGCCCGAGCCAGCACCGTCAGTGCGCGAGCAACCCACTGCGAGGTGACACCCCACCGAGTCGGTCTGGCCGCAGCCAGAGCCACGGGAACGGAGAGTGCGACCGAGAGGAGCGTGGCAAGGAAGACGATGGCCAAGGTCTCGAACACCAGGGAGAGGGTCTCTGCCACAGGTGGGAAGTCGAGGGGGAACATGCGGGCGAAGAAGTTCACCGCATTGTCGAAGGAATCGACGATCGTCGCAATATCGATGCCAAGCGCACCGACGGACCACACGCCCCCGACGACCAAGGCGATCATGACGAGCGCGGCGGCGAGGCTGGACCCGGCCGGACGCGGACGTACTGGGACCTCGCGAACCTCAGGTGGGGCCTCGGTGAGCATGGACATCAGCGGGTGACACCGCTCGACATCGGGGTGCGGACGGAATCGGAATCGGAAGTGGACGTGGATGCGGAACCTGCCCCAGCCTCGGCGTCGGAGATGTCCATGCCGGAGACACTCGAATAGATCGTCGAAGCCTCTTCAGCACTGAGGCCCTGCGTGGTGCGGTCGAGGACCGCCTGGCCGTTGCGCAGGCCGATGATCCGATCGGCGAACTCGATGGCGAGCTGAACCTGGTGGAGCGAGGCGATGACGGTGAGGTCGTCCTCCTCGGCGATCTGGCGCAGCAGGTTGATCACGTCGAGCGCGGAGACGGGATCGAGCGAGGCCACCGGTTCATCGGCCAGCAAAACCGTCGGGTGCTGCATGAGCGCCCGGGCGATGGCCACGCGCTGCTGCTGACCGCCGGAGAGTGTATCCGCACGCTGATAAGCACGATCGGCCAAGCCGACCCGGTCGAGCTTCTCGATGGCTTCGCGGCGCACCGACTTCGGGTACATCATCAGCGAGATGCGCGGTCCCTTGAGTGAACCGAGCTGCCCGGCGCAGACATTCTCCAACACAGACATGGGGCCGACGAGGTTGAAGGACTGGAAGATCACGCCGATGTTCCGGCGCAGCTCCCGCAGCCCTCGTTTCCCCACCGAGTTCACGTCCTGGCCCAGGACACGCACCGTGCCCGAGGTGGGGGAGTGCAGGCCGTTGATGTGGCGCAGCAGCGTCGACTTGCCCGATCCGGACAGGCCGAGCAGAACGGTGACCCGGCCGGTGCGGAAGCCGACGTTGACGTCGTCGAGTCCGAGGACTCCGCCGCCGAAGTCCTTTGTCACATGGTCGAGTTGGACTGAGTAGATATCGTCGATCTCTCGCTGGAGTTCAGTGGTCATGAGTGCGTCTCCTAGCCGACGTTCTTGCAGGCATCTGCCTGGGTGGCATCGCAGATGTCGCGGATGGAATCGAAGTCTGAGTCCTCGACGGGCTTGTAGCCGTATTCGATCTCCTCAGGTAGGACGCAGTCGTCCTCGGAGGAGCAGATGCCGGCGTCGACCATGGCCGGAACGTTGGCCTTCTCACGCAGGATGGTCGTGATCTGCTTGGCCAGCTCAGGGTCCATAGACTCGTTGTTGACAGCGATCGGGTCCTCGGTGATGGGCTCGGACTCCCATGCGGGCTCCAGGCTGCCGGGCTTGACCTGGTCGGATTCCTCGAGCGTCTTGAGCATGGTGTCGTGGGCGAAGGCCGCATCGCATTCGCCGGAGTCCAGGGACAGCAGCGAGGCGTCATGACCGCCGGTCAGGACCTGTTCCATGTCCTTCTCCATGTCGAGACCTTCATCCATGATCCCCTTCATCGGCACGAGGTAGCCCGAGGTGGAGGCCTTGTCGACGAAGCAGACCTTCTTGCCCTTGAGATCGCTCAGGCCCTTGATGTCCGAGCCCTTCTTGACGTAGGCAAGCGAGGTGTAGGCCGGATCCTTCTTCGGATCGCTCGTCGGAGCAGCCGCGGGCTCCATGTCGATGCCGGAGTCCTTGGCGATGACATAGGCGAACGGACCGAACGAGGCGGCATCGATCTGGCCGGCCCGCATTCCTTCGATCACCGCTGCATAATCGGAGGCATTCTGGAACTCGACCGTCTTGCCGGTCTCCTCCTCGAGCAGTGCGGTGACGTTTTCGAAGGTCGATTCCAACGTGGACGATGACTCGGCGGGGACTGCGGCAAAGGTGATGGTGTCGCCGTCGTCGCCGGAGGAACCGCAAGCGGCGAGCAGCGGGAGTGCGAGCGCTGCGGCCGTGAGTGAGCGGACGGTGCGGGAGCGGAAGCGTGGGAACAGGGCCATGGGCGGCCTGCCTTTCGAGTGGTCGGGGTGATCGCTTGGCTTCATTCTTCGACACCTCGAATCAACATGTCTATACAATTCGACCCTGTTCACCGATCGGACATGACAACTTCATCGGCGGTTGGGGCGAGGGGCTTCGAATGTGGTGCCGGTCTCAGGTGGAGGGCCGTGCGTCTGTCTCGGCCGGGTAGCCGCCGAGGATGCGGTCCGCGATCCCAAACGACAGAGTCATCCCGATCCCCGAGGTGACCACGGCGACCGTCGTTCGCGCGTCAGGGCGCTCGAGGATCAGATTCGTCTCGGTGCTGTCGGCATACTGGCCCAGCCACCGCTGGCGAACCACGGGTTCATCGATGCCGAGGATGCTGGTGGCGCGATCAAGCAGCAGATCCCCGACGCGTGCGTCGATGAAGGGCTCGGGGCTGAGGTCATAGGCGTGGGAGTCGCCGATGAGCAGTCCGCCGGGGATATCGGTGACCATGAGGTTGGCGATGACATCGACGAGCTCCGGCTCCCGCTGCGTCAGATCCTCACGCAGTGCCGATGCTCCCGGCATGGCGGCGAACCCGTCGTAACGGGCCAATGAGGTGCCCGTGAGCATGGCGAACCCGCTCGGGATCCGTTGCGGTCGCTCGATTAGGGACATTGCCAGCGTGCAGATGCGCACCCCGTGCGCCTCGGCGATCTCCGGGAACAGGGAGGTGAGCTGATAGCCGGGGCAGACGACGACCTGCTCACCGTGGACATCGCCACGGTTGGTGGACACGGTGCCGTCGCCCACCTCGGTGACGGTAGTGTTCCACGTGAATTCGACACCCTCTCCAGCCAGCCACTCGGCAAGGGCGGGGGCTGCCTCACGTGGGTCGACGCGCATATCCAGGGGCAGGTGAGCCCCACCGATGGCGCCCAGGCTCGGGTTCCCGATGGCCGCCGCCACCTCCTCGGCGCTGAGCATCGTCGCCTGATCCGGACCCCGGTGATCGGCGAACTCCTGGAGGACGCGCAGTTCCGGTTCGGTCATGGCAGGGATGAAGGACCCGGTCTCTGCCGCCCAGATCCCGGTCGCGGCGGCGGCTTCCAGCCAGCCGGCTCGAGACGCCATCGCCAGATCCTGAGCGTCATCGGCCTGCCCAGTGAAGCAGGCGTGCCCGAAGTTCTGGATCGATGAGCCCACGGGGCGGGCGGAACGGTCGATGACACGGACGCTGCGGCCCTGACGGTGTGCGCGGAATGCGGTGGCCAGGCCCAGAATTCCGGAACCTACGATGATGAGATCAGTTTTCGACATTCCCCCATCTTGGTCGCTTGTTGTCGTACGATGAACACATGTATGTACAAGTTTGGCGATTGTTCACCTGAACGTGACGTTGCGCTTCTCGGCCGGCACTCCCGGTTCATTCGCCCCGAATAGGAAGGAAGAGACGCCGCCGATCGGAGAACACGACGACCTCGAGCAGCGCAGCGCACGGCAAGCACAGCACCACGGCAGCACAGTTGGAAGCACGTGTCCCCATCCCCGACCCCGACGAGGCCAGCACACATGACTCAGCAGCGCACACGACAGCAGTACGACGAAATCGCCCACTATCTGCGAACTGCGATTCGCGAGGGGTATTTCCAGCCCGGCGACGAACTGCCCTCGGAAGCGGAACTGACCCGGAAGTTCACCAGCTCCCGCGGCCCGGTTCGACAGGCGATGTCGACACTGCGGACCGAGGGCCTGATCTCTTCGGGACGCGGGCGCCGGACGGTCGTATTGGACAATGTGCCCACACAGTCCTTCGACGACATCATCTCCTTCTCCCAGTGGTGCCACAATGCCGACATCGTCCCAGGCCAGCGCACCCAATGGGTGACCCGCAGGCCCGCCGAGAAGTCGCTGGCCGCAAGTCTGCGGATCCCAGACGGTGACCCGGTCGTCTCCGTCTTCCGGCTCCGCCTCATGGACGATGTGCCCACCATGGTCGAGCGCTTGAACTACCCCCTCGAATTCGGGCGCCACGTTCTCGCTTTCGATACCGACTCCGGTTCGATCTACCAGGAACTCATCGACCAGGGCGTCGACATCAGCCGAACCTCGCGAACCATCGATGCGATCGGTGCCAACGAAGACGACGCCACACTGCTCGAAGTTCCCGTCGGCACACCGCTGCTGCGAGTCCGTCGCCGCGCATTCACCGGCGCGGGCGCGCTGATCGAGTCCTCTGACGACCGCTACCTTCCGTGGAAGGCCAGCTTTACGATGAACTCCACCCGGGGAAACCCCAGCTCGATGGCATTGACGTCGACCAACCTCGGCGACATCTGAGGTTCACCGCTCCGTAGTAGGCTCACAACCAACGCATCGTCAACCAACGCATCGTCTGCTGGAAGGAACCGATCATGGCCGAGAACAACCACGACGCCGATTCGCACGAACACATGGACCTCCTCGTCATCGGATGGGGCAAGGGCGGAAAGACCCTGGCCGGGACCATGGCCAGAGCCGGCAAGCGCGTCGCCGTCGTCGAGCAGTCGGATGCCATGATCGGCGGATCCTGCATCAACATCGCCTGCATCCCCACGAAGATCCTGGTCCACGACGCGGAGAACAAACGCGATGACGACGACACTGACGAGTACTTCGCGAAGGCCGTGAAGCGCCGCGACACCTTGACCGGGGCGATGCGGAAGAAGAACTTCTCCATGCTCGACGACCTCGACTCGGTTCTCCTGGTCTCCGGTCGTGCCGAGTTCACCGGCGAACGCGAAGTCCTCGTCACCGGCGGTGACGACACCATGCAGATCACCGCGGACACCGTCGTCGTCAACACCGGCTCGCTCGCAAACATCCCACCCATTGACGGAGCGAAGCTCGGCGGTCGCATCTACGACTCGGAGGCCCTGCAGCACGTCTCCCCGTTCCCCAAACGCCTGGTCGTCGTCGGCGGTGGATACATCGGACTCGAGTTCGCATCGATGTTCACTCACTTCGGCTCCCAGGTCACCGTCCTCGACCGCGGACAGCGCCCGCTGGCCAATGAGGATGCCGACGTCGCCGAGGTGGTCGCTCAGGCTCTGGCCGATGACGGAGTCACGATCATCAACGAAGCATCCGTGACCGCTGTTGCCGATGGAACCGATCAGGCCACCGTGACCTACGAGGTCGGTGGCGAAGAGAAGCAGGTCGACGCCGAGGCTGTCCTCCTGGCCGTTGGCCGTGCGCCAACAACCGAGGGCCTGGGCCTGGGCAAGGCCGGGATCGAGACCGACAAGCGCGGCTTCATCACGGTCGACGAGCACCTGCGCACCTCGGCCGAAGGCGTCTACGCCGTCGGCGACGTCAATGGCGGACCGATGTTCACCTACATCTCTCTCGACGACAATCGGATCCTCGCCGATCAGCTGCTCGGCGACGGCAAGCGGACGACCGCGGACCGCAGCGCAGTGCCGTACACGATGTTCCTCACCCCGCCCGTGGCACGCGTGGGGCTGAGCGAGGCCGCCGCCCGCGAGCAGGGCTATGACGTCAAGGTCGGAGCGAAGGCGATGGCCGACATCGCTGCAGCACCCAGGGCGAAGATCGAAGGTGACCCGCGCGGCATCGTGAAGTTCGTCGTCGACGGGGCAACGGACCACATCCTCGGCGCCGCACTCGTCCACGTGCACTCGCAGGAGGTCATCAACACCGTGGCCCTGGCGATGCGCCACAACGTCACCGCCACCGAGCTGCGCGACACGATCTACACCCACCCCTCGGCGACGGAAGCTCTCAATGAGGTGCTCGGGGTTGTGAAGTAGGGGCGCTGCAACCAGTGGAATACTCCGCTCAGTATCAAGGTTGCTGAATAATGGCACATGCCGCAGATTCCGCCCCGTAGAGAGATTGATAGATGAGCACTTTAGTGATTGTGGGAGCAGGACCAGGGCTCGGCCTCAGCCTTGCTGAGAAGTTCGGCAAGAAGGACTTCAATGTGGCTTTGATCGCCAGGAACCAAGATCGTCTCGACACTCTCCAGGCTTCGTTGACTGACATGAATATCAAGAGCGCGGGCTTTTCTGCTGACGTGACGAACGAACAGCAGATCGCGGATGCGTTCACTCAGGTGCGGGAGACATTCGGCCAGATCGATGTGCTCGTCTACAACGCCGGGGTGATCGCGCCGGTATCTGCCGCGGAGACAACGGCCGATATCGCGAACCAGCACATGCAGGTGAATATCATCGGCGGAATCTCCAGCGCGCAGCAGGTGATTCCCGAGATGATCGAACGGAAGCAGGGAACCATCTTCTTCACCGGTGGTGGAGCTTCAGAGCTGACGGTGACCCCCATCCTGACCACTTTGAGCATCGGCAAGTCCGGACTGCGCAGTTACGCTCATTGCCTTCATGATGAGCTGCAGGATCAGGGCGTCTACGTGGGCATGCTGTCGATTGCCGGAGTGATTGAGGAAGGCACCTATTTCTCAGCCGACAACATCGCGGACGAATACCTTGATATGTACGAGAAGCAGGATGTCGCAGAGCGCTTCTACGTCGATGAATCGGAGGATTCAGACGCAGTCCTCAAAGACACGTACACCAGTGAGGGCCAAGCTTGAGCACTCGGCTCTGCTTCGTCCCTAGCCTGTGACCGTGACCGCTAATAAAGTGGGTTCATGGCGCATCCGCAGATGTTCGATGACGACGACCCGCAGCTGGCCCGCCTGCGTAAGACCGCGCTGAGCCTTCCCGAGGCGCAGGAGAAGGTCTCGCATGGGCGGCCCGCGTTCTTCACGAAGAAGATCTTCGCGCACTTCGGAGGCACGCGGAAGCTCGTCACCGGTGGAATGGAGCAGCATCCGCAAGCCCTGCTCATCTTGCCCGATCCGATGGACGCCGAGGTGCTGATGGAGCGACCCGATGCCTTCGTTCCCATGTACCTGGGTCCCACCGGTTGGATCGGCTTGGAACTCGAGACCCTCGACGAGAATGACCTCAGTGATCTGCTCACCGATTCCTACCGAAATACCGCACCTGCCGGTGTCGTCCGCAAATTGTCCGCGAAGGACTGAAATGCCCGCGAAGGACTAGGCAACCCCTCGTCCGCCAGCTGGGTACTGTGACGCAGCCGGCGAGAGGCCGGATATTCTCGGACACATGAACAACCGCATCGTCATCACCACCGACTACCTCCGCCCGGGCGACACCGTCGACACGATGCTGCGAGATCGCGGCCTCGAACCGGTCTACTCGCCGGCGGGCGGAACTCGCACGGACGAAGAGAAGCTGGCTCTGTTCGAAGGAGCCGTCGGTGCAATCGCTGCGAGTGAACCGGTCGCGCGTGACATGCTCGCGACCTCCCCAATGCTGAAGGTCATCGCCCGGGCAGGGGTGGGCTATGACAACGTCGACATCGATGCGGCGGCCGAGCTCGGCATCCGCGTGTGCAACACACCAGGGGTCAACCACCACGCCGTCGCCGAGCTGGCGCTCGCACTCATGCTCGCCTGCGCTCGCCGACTCAACACCGTGCTGGCTGGAGTGGACGACGGCGGATGGCCACGCGAGGCCGGAACCGAACTGCGGGGCAAGAGTCTCGGCGTCATCGGATACGGACCCAGCGGCAAAGCGATCGCTGCCCTCGGTGTTGCGCTGGGAATGCGAGTCCTCGTCTCCACAGCCCACCCCGACTCCGAGCAGTCATCGGGCATCGAATTCGCCGATTTCGACACGACAATCAAAGCCGCCGACTACCTGTCTCTCCACAGCAGAGCGGGCAAGGGTGACCCGATCATCGACGCCGCGAGCCTCTCTGCGATGAAGAACTCGGCGATCCTCATCAACACTGCACGCGGCTCCCTCGTCGACGAAGCTGCTCTCGTCGAAGCGCTCAAGACAGGCGAGATCGCCGGCGCCGGACTCGACGTTCTGCAACGCGAACCCATGGTCGAGGACAACCCGCTGCGAACGATGAGCAACGTCGTCATCACCTCCCACCTCGCCGGGCAGACGCTGGAGGCACGCGAACGCGCCGGGGTCGCGGCGGCTCAAGCCATCATCGATGTCCTCGACGGAAAAACTCCACAGGGCACAGTCGTCTGACTAAGCTCTGGCCGGAACCACCTCGGCGGTCATAGGGTTGGGGCATGTCCACTTCAGAGCACAGCTCAGCGATTCCGACCCTCGAACTCAACGACGGGGCCAGCATCCCGCAGATCGGCCTCGGCACCTACGCCATGCACGACGCAGAGGGCGTCGGAGCGATCATCGCCGGCATCGACAACGGCTATCGACTCCTCGATACCGCGGTCAACTATAAGAATGAGCGCGAAGTCGGCCAGGCCGTCATCGACTCCAAGGTGGGCCGGGACGAACTCTTCATCACCAGCAAGGTCCCGGGCCGTCACCACGGCTTCGACGAAACGATCGCCAGCACCGAGGAATCCCTGGCCAGGCTCCAACTCGAGCGCCTCGACCTCCACCTCATCCACTGGCCCAACCCGAGCGTCGGCAAGTACGTCGACACCTGGCGCGGCCTCATCGAACTGCGCGAACGCGGACTGGTGACCTCGATCGGAGTCTCGAACTTCACCGAGGCGATGCTCCAGGAACTCATCGACGAAACCGGCGTGACCCCGGCGGTCAACCAGATCGAACTCCACCCCTACTTCCCGCAGAGCAAGCTCATCGAATTCCACAGATCGATCGGCGTCCAGACCGAATCCTGGTCACCGCTGTACCGCGACCAGGGTCTGTTCGACGAAGCCCCCATCGCCGAGGCTGCGGCTGCCCACGGAGTTCAGCCGGCTCAGGTGGTCCTGCGCTGGCACCTCGAGGTCGGCAGCCTGCCGATCCCGAAGTCGGCGAATCCTGAGAGGCAGCGGCTCAACGCCGATATCTTCGGCTTCAGCCTCACCTCCGCCGAGGTGGATGCCATCTCCGGTCTTGAGCGCGGTCGGATGAAGGGCAGAGACCCGCTGACCCACGAAGAGATGTGAGCGTTTTCCGCGGCTAGTGCGACTGAGCCGCTGTGAACACTTCGCCCAGCCCCATGCGGCTCGGGGTCGGCAACGACCGAGTGGCTGGGGAACCCTGTGACTCGAACGACTGGACCAGGTACGCGATGAGTCGTCGCGAAAGGTCCTGGGCATGCTCGGGCGGAGCCTCGCTGACGCCGCCGTTGGCGAGGAAGATCAGCATGAGGTCGCTGGGGTCGAAGTCGGGTCGGAGTTTGCCTGACTTCTGAGCACGTTCCACCAGGTCTGCGAAGACGGCTTCCGCATGCATGCGCTTCTCATCGATTCCTTGGCCCTCAGCAAATGCCGAGAGGAACGCCTCGGTGAACCCACGGTCCTCGATTTGCATCCGGCCGAGAGCTTCGACGAACGAGCAGAATCCGCGCCACGGGTCAGGGTCGGCCGCAGCCTTGGCGAGGACCGCTTCGCAATGAGTGAGTTGGGTGGCGAACACCTCGGTGATCAGGGACCGGCGGTCAGGGAAGCGTCGGAACAGGGTTGCCGCGCCCACTCCTGCTCGGCGGGCAATCGCCGTCATGGGCACATCGATACCGCGTTCGGCGAAGAGCTCCCGCGCCACCGTGAGAATGCGCGCCCTGTTGTCCGCGGCATCCGCACGCAGCTTCTGCGCGGGCACTTGTTGAGTTTCGATCTGAGTCGTCTCGGCCATTTCTTCTCTCACTTCCGGAAAAACGGAATGCGGCGATGGGATCACTGCTTAATCTACATGTAAGTGGAAACCACCTTCCACATATTGTGGAGAGTTGACGAGCGCCGAACGGCGCAGAGAAGAGACGCAGACATGAAGATTCTGATGTTCGGCCGCGGAGTCATTTCGACACTGTACGGATGGGCCCTGGAGAAGGCAGGGAACGAGGTCGACTTCTATGTCCGCCCCGGACGTGCCGCCGACTTCGGCTCCTCGGTCGACGTGGACATCAGGGACGGCCGTGCCTCTAGTAAAGGGAAGCCGGTTCAGGAGAATTGGCCCATCACGCTGCGAGAGGACCTCGAACCGGACCACGACTACGACCTCATCATCGTCAGCGTCAACCACGACCAGCTGGACAGCGCAGTCGACTTCCTCCAACCCCGAGTTGGCGGGGCCACAATCCTCATCTTCAACAACGTCTGGGCCGACCCTGCCGCTGCCATCTCGCGGCTGCCCCGTGAGCAGGTCGCATGGGGATTCCCTGGTGGCGGAGGTGGCTTTGACGTCACCACCCTGCATGGCGGATTCGCCAAAAGCATCTTCCTCGGCGATATCGACGGGTCGAGCCGCACCGACCGGCACCGCGTCGTCCGTGAACTCTTCACGAAGGCCGGATTCTCAATCTCCGACATCGCAGACTTCCGCAGCTGGCTCTGGTTCCACTTCATCCTCGACGCCGGAATCATGGTCGGATGGCT
>NZ_JAKDJU010000267.1 GCF_030453725.1 Brevibacterium picturae | reverse complement strand
GGTCGTCGATGCCACTCGCGCCGAGGGAATCCGCAAGCAGGCCGATCGGCGGCAGGCAGCCCGATCGGCGGCAGGCAGTCGACACCGGTGCGGGCAGGGGAGCGGAATTGCCCGCTCCGTTCACGCCAGCCCGCCGACCCACAGCCCCAGACCTGCCGCAGTGGTGGCGAGGGCGAGTGTGCCGAGCCCGCTGACCAGGCCGGCTGCCCACTGCCGTTCCTGGAACAGACGGATGGTCTCGAAGCTGGCCGTGGAGAACGTCGTGTACCCGCCGAGGAATCCCGTGCCGATGACGAGATGCCACGCCTCGGGCAGAATCTGCTCGCCGGCCAATCCGGTGAGAATCCCCAATACCAGTGATCCGCTGACGTTGATGCCCATGGTGGCCCACGGACCGCTCGCGCGTGACTTGATGACCCCGTCGAGGGCCATCCGCGCCGCCGCTCCGAGGCCCCCGGCCAAAGCCGATGCAATGAAGATCAAGGGCGTCATCGCGCACCACCGTTCAGCGTTGCGTCCGGGCTCTGCCGCGCGGATCTCGCGTGGGACCGGCCGTGCAGCACCGTCGCCGTGACGATGCCCGCCCCCGTGGCAGCGCCGCCGATGAGGATCGTGCCCAGTCCGTAGGCGATCGAGAAGCCGATCTGCCCTTCGCCGAGGAGGCCCGCCGTGGACACGGCCAGTGCACTGTAGGTGGTGAATCCACCCATGAACCCGGTGCCGACCATGACTCGAATGCGGCGCCTGAGCCCGTCATCGGGCCCCATGCGCACCAGGGCGTCGAGGAGCAGTCCCAGCAGGAACGCGCCGACGACATTGATGGTGAAGGTTGCGTACGGGATGCCGCCCGCCGACGGGAATGCGAGGGTCAGGCCCTCACGGGCGGCGGTGCCGATCGTGCCGCCGACGACGACGAGGCACAGATAGGGCAGGCGGAGGTGAACGGGTCTGGTGCTGAGGGTGCTGCTCACGAGTAACTTCTACCTTTCGGGCATGCTGACGCCGGTCGAGGTAGGGACTGTTGTCGGAGAACCGAGGTTGGGAACGGCGAGCCCCACCGCCGTGACGCCTGAAGCATCTCCTTCATTCTGCCACAGGGAAACGCGCAAGGGCCGCCGGATGGCTGGTATCCGGCGGCCCCGACGAGGTGTTGAGTCTCAGCCCTCGCGGATGGTCATCCTGCTCAGTTTGTTGCCGTCGACGGCGAAGGCGAACGACGAGCGGCCATTTGCGTGTGTTGAGCGCCAGTCGCCGATGACGGTGACCTCATCGCCGTCGACGGAGACTTCCTCGGGAGTGAGAACGCCGGTCGCGCCGATGAACTCCTTGTCGCTCCAGCCCTTGATGGCCTCGCGGCCGGTGAATTCGCGGCCCCAGTCATCGACGGTACCGTCGGTGGTGAACGCGTCGAGGAAGCCGGCATCGTCATGGGCATTGACAGTGTCGATGAAGGTCGCGATGGGCTCGGGAATCTGCAGATCTGACATAGGTGCTCTCCTTGCTGGTGAACTGTGGGTTGTGCGGTTGAGGTGCATGTTGCGCTGGTTCGTAGTCGGCGGGCCCGAGGCTTGGCTCACCGGGTGGTGTATCCGCCATTGGCGAAGATCGTCTGGCCGGTGATCCACCAGCCATCGGTTGCCAGGAATCGCACGATCGGAGCGATGTCCTCGATCTGGGTGAGCTGGTTGCCCATCGCCTGCGATCGATGGAACCCTACCCGCTCGGGTGTCTCCTGGCCGTAGAAGAATGGGGTGTCCATGGGGCCGGGAGCGATTGCGGTGACCGAGATTCCGCGCTCCGAATACTCCTTCGCTGCGGCTCGGGTGAAGTGCTCGACCGGGCTCTTGCCTCCGGCGTAGGTCGAATAGCCGTCGGTGAACGCCGCGAGCAGCGCGGTCACGATCGTGATGATCTTCCCGTTGTCCGCCAGGTGTTTACCGGCTTCTTTGATGAAGAAGTACGCGGCCTTGGAGTTGATGTCGAACATCGCATCGTATTCGTCCTCGGTGGTGTCCGCGATGGGTTTGCGCAGTACCTTCCCTGTCGTGTTGATCGCAATGTCGATCGATCCCAGCGCCGAGGTGGCATCAGCGAAGAGCTTCTCGACGTTGGCGGGCCGGGTGAGATCTCCGGTCAAAAGCACCGCCTTCGCGCCGTTGTCCTCGACCGCGGCCAGCGTCTGCTCGGCCTCGGTGCGGGAGGACTCGGAGTTGTAGTGGATTGCGATATCGGCTCCCGCTGCGGCGGCCTGCCGAGCGATGAGCCCGCCGAGGTTCTTACCGCCACCAGCGATGAGGATGGTCTTGTCCTGAAGTGAATGATCGGTCATGGCTTCTCCGTTGTATCGGTGGTATATCTGACTATAGCGACAATACACGATAATATAGCGACATGACAGGAACTGCGTCGCTCGATACACGGTCCCGGTTGCTCAGCGCGGCCGCGGACCTCATCGCTGCGGCGCCGGGTGAGGATTTCTCACTGCGGGCAGTCTGTGATGCGGTGGGCGTGAAGATGCCGACCCTGTATCACTTCTTCGGCAGCAAGCAGGGGCTCATCGAGGCCGTCATCGAGCACGGTTTCGACATGTACCTCTCGGCCAAGTCCTCGGCGGAATCCAGCGGTGACCCGATCCAGGACCTCAGGACGGGGTGGGATGCCCACGTTGCCTTCGGTCTGGAGAACCCCGGCTTCTACACGCTCATGTACGGCAAGGTCAGGCCGGGCTACTCACCCGAGGCGCAGTCGAAGCCCAGCGAGATCCTCCGCTCCCTGACGGGGCAGGCTGAATCACAGGGTCGCCTCGTCGTCGGCCACGAGCAGGCCGCCGCCCACATCCTGGCGACGAACATCGGAGTGAC
>NZ_JAKDJU010000070.1 GCF_030453725.1 Brevibacterium picturae | reverse complement strand
CCGGCACCGCTGGCTCCCGGCACTGCGTGCGCTGGCTCCCGGCATGGCTTCCTCACGAGTGATTCCGGCACCGCTCAGCGTTGGCGCTGTCGACCTCAGGGATGGTGCAGCAGGTATGTGCCGCCTTTGAGGCAGGTGTCGAGGACCCAGCCGTCGGCGACCAGTGCGGTCAGCGAATCGCGCAGGGCCATCCGCCACCGTGAGGCGAGCTCGGCATCCTGGCCGCGCAGCGCCTCGATGTCGGAGGGGATGTCGAGGGAGACCATCTTGGCTTCCTTGGGCACCTCGGCGACCACGGGCTCGCCGGTGTCGTCACTGCGCAGGCATTCGAAGGCGTCGTCCGCCTCGGCGAGGGTGGACCTGGCCGGCTTGTCGAGCGGCCAGGACACGACCATACGGTCGCTGGCCTGGCCCGCATTGACGCCATCGCGCATCTGCCCGTAGAAATCCTCGAGGTATTCGACCATGCCCACACCCAGGCGTTGGAAGTTGAAGTACGCATTGCGCGCCACCAGCGGATCGAAGGTCCAGGTCATCTCCGTGATGCCCAGGTTGAGGCACCACAGACGCTGGTGCAGCTTCATCGCAGATCCTGCTCCGCGGCCGATGACCTCGTGCCGCACCCCGGCAATGTGCGAATGCATGAGCGTGCCCAAGGGCTGTCCGAAGAAGCCGATCGTCACGCCGATCATCTCGTCGGGCTCGTCGAGGCTGTAGGCCGCCGACACATAGTTTCCCGCATGAGCGAAGGCGACGATGAGTCCGGGTTCGAGCACATTGGTGCCCGTCTCGTCGACACTCCAGACCTCGTCGAGCAGAAGCGCGGCTTCGGCAGCCTCGGCGGCGGTGTGGATCTCGCGCACTTCGATCCGAGCCGCCTCGGCCGCTGCCGCGTACTCGTCCTCGGCCAGGGCGATGATCTCCGAGTCCACTGTGGTCAATCCTTCGCGCGGTGTCATGGTGACATTGTGCCACCGAAGTGCCCATCTGCACGTGGCGAAACGTGCATATCTGAGGGGCCGGTGGAGGTATAGCCTTAAGGATATGAGCTTCTGCGTTGCTGTCATCGGGGCCGGGACGATCGGCCGTTCCTTCGCCTGGCTGTTCGCCCGATCGGGGTATTCGGTGCAGGTCTTCGACCCCAGAGACGACCTCGCCGAGGTGGTCTCCGAGTTGCAGGCCGACGTCAGTGCCGACGCTGCCGCCCACAACATGCTGGCCTCCGAACTCGGCTCCCTCACCCTCGCCGAGTCCGTCGAGACTGCGGTGGCCCAGGCCTCCTTCGTGCAGGAATCGGGGCCGGAGGATCCGCAGGCGAAGCCGAAGCTGTTCGCTCAGATCGCTGCCGCAGCTCCGCCGGACGCGGTCCTTGCGACCTCCTCGTCGACCAACCCCGCGTCATTGATCGCACGACAGCTGCCGGTGCAGGCCGCAGCACGCGTCATCGTCGGCCATCCCTTCAACCCGCCCCACCTGATGCCTCTCGTCGAGGTGGTTCCGGCCCCGGCCACCAGCCCTGAAACGGTGGAGCGGGCGCTTGAGTTCTACCGCAGCTGCGGCCGTGAACCCGTGGCGCTGAATCGTGAAGTTCGCGGGTTCGTCGGCAACCGCCTGCAGAATGCGCTGATGAAGGAGGCGATCTCGTTGGTGGAGAACGGGGTCATCTCGGCCCCCGACCTCGACGCGGTGATGAAGAATTCCCTGGGCCTGCGCTGGTCGGCAGTGGGCCAGTTCGAGGCGATGCACCTCGGCGGGGGAGAGAAGGGGATCCGCGGTTTCATGCACCACATCGGAACCTCGTTCGCTGAGATCGGAGAACTCCCTCTCGACCTCAGCGATGCCGGGATGGCCGAGGTCTATGCCCAGGTCGAGCAGGCCTACGGTCAGAGCCCGAGTGCCGCCGGCGCCGAGGCGCGGGACCGTGCCCAGCGTGCTGTGCTCGAATCGCGTGGTCAGGACAGCACACACTCAGAGGAGTGAGGTGCCCGACCCGATCTTCGCCTCAGACGGCCGCTTGGTACCTCAGACGGCCGCTTGGTAGAAGTACGTGGTGCGTTCAGTGATGAGGCCTTCGGTGTCGAAGAGGAAGAAATCGGCGAAGCCCACGGAGGCGTCGGTGCCGTCCTTGAGCCGGCCGGTGAAGACCCCGCGGCTGGAGGCGCGGTCGCCGTCGACGAGGATCTCCGTCAGCGAATGCGCACCCGACTCGATGACGCGCTCACCGTGATAGAAATCGGTGATCTGACCCCCGACCATGGTCGGATAGCCGGGCCGATCATAATGTCCGTCGGCGGCGAACAGCGCCGAGGTGGCACCCGGGTCCCCGGCATCGACGGTGGAGTAATAGCGCTTCACGAGTTCAGTCACACTGTTCATGGCAACACAGTAACAGCGATCACATTCGGCTCTGTGTTCAATGGGTGGGACGAAGAATTGCCGCCGAGGTGATTGAGCCATAGCGTGGGAGTTGAATCCATGCGTCGACGGGTGCCGAATACGTGGTTCCGCGTCGTTGGATCGAGGTCAACAACCCCAGCAGAAATGAGGCTCGACATGTCCACCATGTATCGCGTGACCAACCCGGCAACCGGCGAGGTGGCCGAGGAATTCGCCACTGCCACCGACTCGGAGATCTTGGCCGCACTGGATCGATCCGCGACCGCGTTCACCGAATGGAGCCAGACTTCCGTGGCCGATCGCGCCGCGATCCTCACCCGCGTCTCCGAGATCTATGCAGAACGTGCCGAGGAACTCGCTGGTGTCATTCAGCAGGAGATGGGCAAGGCCGTTCCCGAAGGCAAGGGCGAGGTCGGACTGAGCTCGGCCATCTACCGCTACTTCGCCGACAATGCCGAGGCATTCATGGCCGATGAGCCCCTGCGCGGACCCGAGGACGGCACGGCGATGATCCGCCGCAAGCCGGTCGGATCACTGCTGGGCATCATGCCCTGGAACTTCCCCTACTACCAGGTCGCACGCTTCGCAGCACCCAACCTGGCATTGGGCAACACGATCCTGCTCAAGCACGCCCCGCAGTGCCCCCGCTCGGCCCAGATCATGGAAGAGATCTTCATCGAGGCCGGACTGCCCGAGGGCGCCTACATCAACATCTATGCGAGCAACGAGCAGGTCGCAGACCTCATCCTGCCCGACCCGCGCAACCACGGCGTCTCGCTGACCGGTTCCGAACGTGCGGGCTCGGCCGTGGCCGCCGAGGCGGGCAAGAACCTCAAGAAGGTCGTCCTCGAGCTCGGCGGATCCGACCCTTACATCCTCCTCGACACCCCTGACGTGGCGAAGAGCGCGAGCACTTTCTTCAAGACTCGCATGGGCAACACCGGACAGGCCTGCAACTCACCCAAGCGCATGATCGTCATGGACGACGTCTACGACGAGTTCTTGTCCTCGATCACCGAGGCTGCGAAGAAGTTCACACCCGAAGCCCCCGGTGATGAAGGCTCCCGCCTGTCACCGCTGTCGTCGGTCGCGGCCGCTGATCGATTCATCGAGCAGGTCCAGGACACCGTCAAGGACGGTGCCACTCTGCTCGCCGGAGGCAAGCGCTACGACGGTGGCGGCGCCTATGTCGAACCGGTCGTCCTGGCCGATGTGGAGAAGGGCATGCGCGGCTACTACGAAGAGCTCTTCGGCCCCGCCGTCATCGTCTACCGGGTCAGCAGCGAGGAAGAGGCCGTCGAGATGGCCAATGACACCCCATTCGGACTCGGCGCCGCCGTGTTCTCCAACGACGTCGAGCGCGCAGAGCGCGTCGGTTCCCAGATCGACTCCGGCATGGTCTTCCTCAATGCGCCCGAAGGCACGCGTGAGTACCTGCCCTTCGGCGGAGTCAAGCGCTCCGGCGTCGGCCGTGAGCTGGGACCGCTGGCCATGGACGAGTTCGTCAACAAGCAGATGGTGTTCAAGAAGAACTGAACCTGAGGTTTCGGCGCACTGCGTCGCCTGAGCCGCTTTCGACTCTCAGGGTGTTGACCGCACCGGCGGTCAGCACCCTGATTGTATGCTGAGGTCCTATACAGTCTTTTCTCAGCAGGAGGTTCTCATGTCGGCACAGAAGCCGTCGACCCAGGTCAACGTCGCGGCCTCAAAGGGGTTCATGCGTCCGGTCAATCGTTTCCTCGAACAGTGGATTCCGTCAGCGCTGACGTTCGCCATCGTTCTCACGCTCATCGTCGCTGTCCTGGCATTCATTCTCACCGGGGCCGGCCCGGTCGACTTAGTCACCAGCTGGGGTGAAGGGCTGGCCGGACTCCTCGAATTCATGACCCAGATGGCCCTCATTCTGCTGCTCGGTCACATCCTCGCCAACACCGGCCCGGTGCAGAAGCTGCTGACCCGGTTGGCCAGGGTCCCCGGCAGTCCGGCCTTCGCCTACGTCTTCGTATTCGTCGTCGCCGCCCTCGCCTGTCTCATCACCTGGGGCCTCGGCCTCGTCGTCGGCGCTCTCCTGGCTCGCGAGATCGCCGTTCAGGCCCGCGACCGCGGGTACAAGGTCCACTTCCCCCTCCTCGTGGCCGCCGGCTATTCGGGGATGGTCGTCTGGCACATGGGGTATTCGGGTTCGGGGCCCCTGACTGCGGCGACCCCCGATTCGTTCCTCGCCGAATCCCTGGGTGGGGAGGTCATTCCTGTCAGTGAGACCATCTTCTCGACCTGGAATCTCCTCGCCATCCTCGCAGTCATCGTCGTCTGTGCGCTCCTGTTCTTCCTCGTGGCGCCGAAGAAGGACGCGCCTGTCTACGAACTGTCCGACTCAGTCACTTCCGAATCGCGGGCAGCCTTCGACGAAGAGGTCGTCACTCCGGCCGACCGCATCGATGCCTCTCGGATCCTCACGCTCATCATCGGGCTCGCGCTCGTGATCTACCTCGCCGTCCACTTCGCCCAGGGTGGAGGGCTGACCCTCGACATCGTCAACTGGTCGTTCCTCGCGCTGATCTTCCTGTTGGTGAAGAACCCCTTCGAGCTCATCCATTTGACCAAGGGAGCCGCGTCCAACGTCGGTGAGATCCTGCTCCAATTCCCTCTGTACGCGGGAATCCTGGGCATCATGTCCGGGACCGGTCTGATCGCCGTGTTCTCCGACGCTCTCGTCTCGGTCGCGAATCCGACGACCTTCGGCATCCTCGCTCTGCTCTCGGCCGGAATCGTCAACTTCTTCGTCCCCTCGGGCGGCGGACAGTTCGCAGTCCAGGGCCCGATCATGCTCGATGCCGCCAACCAGTTGGGCGTTGACCCGTCGGTCGCGATCATGGCGGTCTCCTATGGTGATCAGTGGACGAATATGCTGCAGCCATTCTGGGCGTTGCCGGTCCTGGCCATCGCGGGTCTGAAGATGCGTGACATCCTCGGCTACACCTCGGTGACCTTCCTCGGCTCTGGCGTGGTCATGGTCGCCGCGTTGTTCTTCGTCTCCCTGTGAGGCTGGGCCGATTGCCGCGTATCCACTCGACGCTCGGTTCGGTTGCCGGCGGCTACGGTATGGTAGCCTGCATGGTTGGTCGCATCCGATGAAACCTGTGCGAAACAGGTGGGTGTGCAGTGAGCCGGTGTGAAATCGGCCGGAATGCAGAAGTAGCAAGTCAATTCGGGCGAGATTTCGTCCTATGAAGGAGCAAGCTGATGTCAGCCGCAGTGGACAAACCCGCGGAGAAGTCGAAGAAGGGGGCGAAGGCTGTGCTGCCTCCGGTGAATAAGCCGGTCTTCATCGCAGCAGCACTGGGTACCCTGGCCATCACCATCTGGGCACTCATCGCCCCTACCAACGCCGAGGGGGTCCTCGGTGCCGTCGTCGGCTGGACCTCGGACTGGTTCGGCTGGTTCTACGTCCTCCTCGTCGCCGCGGTCCTCATCTTCGTCATCTATCTCGCGGCCTCGAAGTACGGAAACACCAAGCTCGGCCCCGAGCATTCCAAGCCGGAGTTCGGCCTGCTCGCTTGGGCATCCATGCTCTTCGCCGCCGGTATCAGCACCGACCTCATGTTCTTCGCCGTCTCCGAGCCCGTCACTCAGTACCTGGCACCGCCGAGCACTCAGCCGGAAACCGTTGACGCGGCGCGTGAAGCCACGGTCTGGACACTGTTCCACTACGGTCTCAGCGGTTGGGGACTCTATGCCCTCATGGGCATCGCCCTGGCCTACTTCGCCTATCGGATGAACATGCCATTGGCGATCCGCTCTGCGCTTGCCCCGATCTTCGGCAAACGCGTCCACGGGGCTTTAGGCGACACGGTCGACATCGCTGCGCTGCTGGGCACCGTCTTCGGTGTGGCCACCTCATTGGGCATCGGCGTGGTCATGGTCAACACCGGCCTCAACCAAGTCTTCGGCATCCCTATCGGTGTGGGCTCACAGATCAGCATCGTCGTCGTCGGCATCATCGTGGCGACGCTCTCAGCTGTGTCAGGCGTGGACAAAGGCATCAAGTTCCTCTCGATCCTCAACGTCTTCCTCGCAGTCGCACTGAGCCTCTGGGTCCTCATCGCGGGCAACACCCAGTTCCTCCTCAACGCCTTCGTCCTCAACGTCTTCGACTTCATCAGAATGTTCCCGGACATGGCGGGTCAGACCTTCGCCTTCGAGGACACCGGCACATGGATGACCGACTGGACCCTGTTCTTCTGGGCCTGGTGGATCGCCTTCGCCTCATTCGTCGGACTCTTCCTCGCCCGCATTTCGCGTGGACGCACAATCCGACAGTTCGTGCTCGGGACTCTGACGATTCCGTTCATCTACATCTTCATGTGGATCTCGATCTACGGAAACTCTGCCCTCGACCTCATCCGCAACGGTGACAAGGAATTCGGCGAGAAGACGATGCTCAACCCGGAGGGCGGGTTCTACGAGCTGCTCTCGAACTACCCGGGATTCGTCATCATCGCCGCACTCGCGACGATCACAGCCCTGCTGTTCTACGTCACCACTGCAGACTCCGCCGCACTCGTCATGGCCAACCTCTCCTCGCGTCTGCCGACGCCGCAGGACGACGGGCGTCCGGGGCTGCGCATCTTCTGGGCCATTGCCACCGGTGGACTGACCATTGCCATGCTCATCGTCGGCGGCGTCGGGGCACTGCAGAACGCGACCGTCGTCATGGGGCTGCCCTTCGCCTTCGTCGTCATCCTCGTGATGATCGGGCTCTACAAGGCGCTGCGGGTCGAAGCGAACCGGGTCGACAGCGTCGACCAGAGCCTGCCGGGCTCGCTGGCCAGGCGCTCACGCACAGGCGACGGGCATGAGCCCTGGCAGCGTCAGCTGAGTCGGGTCCTGTCCTTCCCCAGCGGCAACAAGGCCCGCGACTTCGAACGCGAAGTCCTCACTCCCACGTTGGAAGAAGTCGCGGCGGAACTGACTGAACGAGGGGTCGCGGCCCGCTGCGGTCGCATCGACACGGAGGGGCAGTTCGTTGATGACGGCGAGCTCATCCAGCTCGAGGTCGACGGCGAGGGACAATATCCCTTCCGGTATCAGATCTGGCCGCACAAGGTCAGTGTGCCCTCCTTCGGCGGACACGTGCCGCGCGGGACAGAGGACTACTACCGCATGGAGGTCTACCTCGACGGTGGTGCCGGACAGGGCTACGACATCATGGGCTACTCGAAGGAACAGCTCATCGACGATGTCCTCGACAAGTACGGCCGCCACGTGGAGTTCCTGCAGCTGCAGGAGAACATCGCCAACCACGACGACTGACGAGACACGGCGACTGATGTCAGTCTGAGTCAGACCTCGGCCACACTGAGCCCGGTGCCTGCCCTCCCTGAGGGCAGGCGCCGGGCTCAGCCTCGTCCGAGGCCCTCCAAGCACGCCCGCAGCGTGCGCGTGACCGACAGCGCGGTGAGACCGCTGGTGGCCGGGTTCTCCGGGCTCGGCGTGGACGAGATGGAGAACGCGAAATCTCCTGCCGGCCCGGTGGCGGTGATCTCATGGTGCGAATCCTCCTGACGCGGGTCTGCGCGGATCTCCACTCGTGTCCGATGCAGAGCCGCATCCATGAGTTCGTCGTCCGCGCTCGCCTCGAATCCGAGCCCACGCGTCGCCCAGGCCAGCGCCACGGTGATGTTGACGTTGGCGGGAAACTTCACGATCGCCTCGGCGGGGGTGCCGGTGAAGATGGTCAGCGGACCATCTTCGGGGGTCAGACTCTCGAGACGGCGGACCTCCTCGGCGGGCATCCACGGTTGGATCAGGCCGCTGGGCGCCTTCGCCGTCGTGATGGAGACCGTCTCAAGAGCCTGGGCCTGAGCGGCGGCCTCGAGGACGTCGAGGCCACCGATCGCCCCATTCGTGACGTGAAGATCACCCGGCCCGGCCAGGAGTGACTGCCTGGTCGGGCGATCGGCAAGGGCTCCGACGCTGGTGAGGACGAACGGAATTCCGGCAGCCACCACGGCCGGTCCATAGCTCCTGGCCGCTGGGACCCCGGCACATTCGACGACGGCATCGGCCCGAAGCTCAGCCCAGCGCGGGTCCTCGGGGCTCTCGATCTGGATGAGATCGGCTCCCAGATCCCGATGCTCGGCATGCTTGTCGAGGTTGCGGACCAGCGCGGTCAGCGTCACCCGGCCACTCGAGATCTCCGGATGCAACAGGCGCGCGACATGTCGCCCGATCGCCCCGAATCCGATCATCAGCACCGATTTCACTTCGCGCTCCGGCCTCATGACATCAGGGTACACATCGACGGACATTGCAGTGTCAGTGCGCCGGGGTACCGTAACGGTGTGGATGAGCGAAGCAGGGGAGAGACACCGATGACAGAGACGAACGTCGACGATTGCACAGCCACTGACGGTGCCATGGTGGGTGACGACGGACTCGCCCGATCTCCGTGGTCATACGGTGATCCGCTGCTGCGCAGCTACTACGACACCGAATGGGGAATGCCCGTGCGGGACGAGTCCGGGATGTTCGAGCGGCTGAGCCTCGAAGGCTTCCAAGCCGGGCTGTCGTGGCTGACGATCCTGAAGAAGCGCGAGCGCTTCCGGGAGGTCTTCGCGCATTTCGACGCTGAGGCGGTTGCCGGGTTCGGCGAGTCCGAAATCGAAGGCCTGCTCGCCGATGCGGGAATCATCCGGCATCGCGGAAAGATCGAAGCCTGCATCGGAAATGCCCGCGCCACACTGGCGATGCGCGATGAAGGGGGCCTCGCCGATTTCGTCTGGAGCTTCCAACCGGAGACCACACCACGTCCTCGCAGTCTGAGTGAGGTGCCCACGACGAGTCCTGAGTCTCTGGCGCTGTCGAAGGCGCTGAAGAAGAAGGGGTTCCGATTCGTCGGACCGACCACCATGTACGCGCTGATGGAAGCGGTCGGTATGGTTGACACGCACGTCCTCGGATCCCATCGCCGAGGCGCGTCCGGAGTCTGGAACGACTGATCCCGGCAGAGGTCTGAACCAATGATCGATGATCCTGATGAAAGGCTGGAATGAACGATATCCGAGTCAGTGCACTCGTCCTGCTGCACCCTCTCGAACCCCTTCTGCTCATGGTGCGCAAAGAGGGCACGACGTCGTTCATGCTCCCCGGCGGCAAGCCTGAAGCCGGTGAGAGCGCCGAGGCGACGATCATCCGGGAGATCAGCGAAGAGCTCGGCCTCACCCTCGATATCGGTCACCTCTCACCGCTGGGAACCTTTGCCGCAGATGCGGCCAATGAAGCCGAGCACACGGTGATCGGGGACGTGTTCTGCTATGAGGGCCTGCCTGCTGAACTCGACGTCGATCGGATCAACCATCAGGCCGAGATTGCTGAGGCCGCGTGGTTTCCCTACGCACCGATGCCGGCAGACGACGCGGAGCGTCAGTTTGCCCCACTGACTCGTCTACAGGTTGTTCCGGCGCTGGCGGAACGGGGCCTGCTCGCGCAGTGACGCGCCTGCTCACGTGGTGACACGCGGTGACCCTCAGACGCCTCGGCGCTGGAATGCCAGCTCGAGGACGAACAGGTGGACGGCATGGCCCAGTGCCAGGCCGGCGGTGAGGAAACTGAGGACGATGTCGAAGACGCCGAAGTCCGTGTAGGGCGGAGGGTCGACGTATCCGGGGGACTGCAGCAGCGTGGAACCGACGACGGTCGCTCCCACCAGGATCGCGATGAGACCACTCGTCGACAGTTTTCCCACCGCGGCGACAGCCAGCAGCAGTGCTGTCAGGAGAAGGATCACCAGCGCCATCAGGTCGAAGCTGGGTCCGAGCCGAAATACCTCCTGCCACAGGTTTCCGTAGTTGATCGAGCTGTGCGGTTTGGGCTCGTAGTAGGGGAAGAAAGTCAGGGAGATGGCCAGCAGGCACAGTGGTCCGTAGAAGTGGGCGTACAGGGCGTTGATTCGCGTGATCCGTGAGTTGAGAAGTTCGACCCGGATCATCTGCTCGGGCAGAGTCATGTGCTGTCCGTCCTTATGGTCGGTCGTGAGTCATCGATTTTTGTGACCTCCGGGCCACGACGGCGGTCGCCGCCGATGTGAAGATGAGAGCAAGCATGCTCAGACCGACCCCGATGACTGAGAATCCCGGGCCCGGCGGGATGTGAAGCCCGTTGCTCGCTCGAGGGCCGATGCGTCCGATCGGGGGAGTGGCCCCGTCCGTGCCCGCACCGGTATGGGCTCCGCCGGTTTCGGAGCCGGTATGTGTGTTGTCGGCGGGGATGACGGGCAGAACCGAGAATGATTCGCTCAGGTACCCCTCGGCCATGCTCTGCTTCGAAGTGATTTCAGCCTGGTAGCCGCCCGCGTAGGCGTTGGTCGGTCTGCCGGGTGAGCCGCCGATTCGAAACGTCACTGTCCCATCGGGTCGAGCCCGTTTCCGGTCGTGGATGGCTTCGATTCCCGACGGCGTCGAAGCGATGTCGAGTCGCACCTCCTCACCTGGGAGGAAGCCTGTGGCTGTGAGAGTCACCGCGTCGTTGTCGGTGATGAAATCGGTGGTGGCTACGGCCCGTGGACTGACGTCGACGACCGTCGGCAGGCCGTGAGCGTATTCGTGGGCCAGAGCAGGGCCGGTCTGCAGGCTGGTTCCCAGAATGCAGGCGGAGGCTGTCACGGCCACGGGGTTCCGCCATTTCGATGGGCGCATATGTCTTCTCCAAACGACTGTTGAATGCGAAACTGCAGATGACAATGGGTTCTGATGATTTCGTCCGCAGGTGTTGAAAGGGATCTTTGCCTCGGGAAAATTCAAGTGTGGTGGAATTCGACCACAATGAATTCGCGGAATAATCGCTGCGTTATTCCAATGATTTCTTAGAAAGCTACAGTTCGACGTTTGCCGGAGACAAGGAAAGGATGAGACTCACGTGTCATGCCCGCGAAATGACAGGTGGCACCGGAGTTTTCGCAGGCAGGGCACGTGAGGATCGTCAGGCATTGGACCGGGCTGGGCGCGCCACGTTATAGGGAGGTGGCCGACTCCGGTGAAGTCGCCGTCGGTCCCGACGGTGGTGTCGCACGCAGCAGCCGCTCCGACAGTGCGCGGATTTCCGCGTTGAGTTCGGGCGAGTCCTCGACTGTGAACTCGACATCGAGCCTGGCCAGCGTCAACGCCATGGTGCGAACGCACTCCGCACCGATCACCACGGTTGAGCGCAGCTCGTCGAGAGCCTCGACGGTGCCCTCGGCGGGCATCAGCATCTTCACGACCTCGGATGCTGCAGCCTGCACGGTGACTGTCGCTGTGCAATTCCATCTGCTGGCCGAGACATTGCGCTCGACGTAGGCACCGATGTCCTTGGCGGGAAGTTCCCGGGGTTCGAAGCGTCGACCGCCGGGCAGTTTGGCGACGATGTGTTCGACCCGGAAGATCGCCCAAGTGTCCTCCGCAGGATCGAAGGTCAGGAGGTACCAGCGATGCTGATGATTGACCAGACGATAGGGCTCCACCTCGAACTCTCCGCTGTGTCCTTGATCTGAGGGCGCGCTCCTCGGTTCCGGAGGCGCGCCTCCGTGATCTGGAGGTGACTCGGCCTCGGCACGGTAGGAGAATCTGAACCGCTGGTGACCGTGACAGTATTCGATGATCAGAGTCAGCAGGTTCGGGTCGACGATCGGCATCGGATGGTTGCCGGCCATCGGGACCGTGAAATGGGCCAAGTTCTTCACGCGGTTGCGCACGCCGGCGGGCAGAATCTGTTCGAGCTTTGCCAGGGCCTGCGCCGAAGTCTCTTCCATTCCGCCGATGATGCAGCTGAGTCCCGAGTGCAGCCCCACGGCGACAGCGACCGCCTCGTCGGGATTGAGCAGCAGCGGCGGCACAGCCGAACCGCCGGATCCCAGCCGATAGCCGCCCTCACCGCCGCGAGTCCCCTCGACGGGGTAGCCGAGATCGCGGAGTGTGCCGATGTCATTGCGAACCGTGCGTGAGCTGACGTTGAGACGCTCCGCCAGTTCCGTGCCTGACCAGGTCCGGGGGACCATCAGCAATGACAGTAATCCGAGCAGACGTCCTGCTGTCTGTGACATTTTCTGTTGTCTTCGTCGGTTTAGGAAGACCTCCTGCCTAATCAGACAATAGCATTCGAATGATGAATTCGTAATGATCTGCCGGCAGCAGCACATCCGTGACGCAAGTGGAGGAACAGCGAAATTCATGTGTACGCAATTATCTCCTGCGAGTGATTCGAGGAGACAACACGGGACGATCGTCAACGTTTATCTTGATCTCTACACATCTGCCCGAAAGAAAGACAAGGGGTGGATCCTCGACGAGATCGTCGTGATGACAGGGTGGTCACGCGACCATGTCCGCAGGCTTCTTGCTCAGTTGGCCCGACGGCGGGAATCCCCGCCATCCGAGCCTGACCGCCGGTGCCACAGAGAGGGCAAATACTCCGAGGAGGCCAGAGCCTCATTGGAACGAGTCTGGGACTGGTCCGGGCGACAGAGTGGAAAATACCTGGCCGCCGCCATGCCTCTGCTGCTCGATTCTTTGGAACGACACGGCTCCCTGACGGCCGGACGCGACGGATACAGTCCGTCGGTGAAAGAGGAGCTGTTGTCCGTCAGTGCGGCCTCGATCGACAGGTACCTGCGGTATGCCCGATCCTGTGACTTCGCGATCCGCAATGTCTCGACACGACGCTCGCATGCGCCCAGCGCGGACTTCCTCGACTTCGCGGGAGGGGAGAACGAGGCCGAGCCGGGTTTCTTCGTCGCCGATACCGTTGCCCACCCCGGCTCGACCTTGGACGGGGACTATGTATTCACGCTCAATGCGACGTGCGTGCACACCGGCTGGGTATTCACTCGCAGCATTGCGGACAACACCCCTGAGCAAGTCGTCGATCTTCTGCAATGGTCACTCGATGAGATCACAGGCATTCCCTTCTGGGTCAATGCCGTCGAACTGGTCAATGCGTGCCATGGTGTCCATGGTTTCGCCGGCTCATGGGCGAGAGAGCTCGACATCCACTACAGCCCCGTGGTCAAAGATCACCAGCGCGACCGACTTCCGGAGGCATCGAGGCATCAGCACCTCGTCCATGAGTACGGATTCGTCAATCGCTACGACACCGAGGATGCGCGCCAGGCACTCAACCATCTGTGGAGGGTGGTCAACGACCGTCTGAACTTCTTCACTCCGACGCGGAAGCCGATCGCCTGGGTCAGGGACTCGGCCGGCCATCGCAAGCGGATCTACGACGAACCCGCCACGCCGTTGGACCGTCTCAGTGGGGCGGGCGTGATGTCGCCGGTTCAGGAGGCCGAGCTGATCACCTACCGCAACAGCCTCAACCCCGCGAGGCTCACGGCAGAGATCGGTCACTGGCAGAAGCGGCTGCAGGAACTCACTCGACCGATGCGGTGATGGCGCCACCGCTGCGAGCGGCCGCGCCCATGGCAAAAGCTCCAATTGTAGCAGGAAGCCCTGCCGAGAAACCACCCCCGCTCGCGTCTTTGATAAGACTCGCATTTTGGGGGTTACAATCGTGTAACTTCCAGGTACAGTGAAGATCGATTGTGATCCGACGAACCTTCTGAAACATGACACAACGATATGTGTTGCCCCGAGTCCGAGGCTCGCCCGTATGGCAGCGGGATGGCGCTCCGGCAGGGATTCACCGGGGTTGGAGACGACCACCATCGCCGAGGGGGTCGGTGTGCAGCCAGGCCATCCTCGAGTTCCGGAAGAACCGGGTTGTAGATGAGCGCCTTGAGAGATGGCTGAGAAATTGTGTGCACTGATGGAAGTGATCGACAGGTGAGAGTGAGCGAACGGCCGTTGCGGTGCAGTCTGCGAGACGGCTCATGATCCAAACCGTTGCCATTTCGATGATCGCCTATGCGGGGGTGGCCGTGTTCATCATCATCCTGCTGCTGTCGAAGGCCGATTACGGACGATCGTGGCGCGATCGCAGAGATGCTGCACGGATGGGATTCTTCGTCCCCGTCTGGCCCCTGTTGGTGCTGTACCTGATCGCCCGTGCAGTGTCGCGCATGTGGCAATTGGCCGACTGGGGACGGACGCGTGGGGCTCAGGCGCATCGACGGTAAGCACTGAGGTGAGGCACGCTCCTCAACGCGATTCGTGACAGTTCAACGCGGTTCGTGTCAATTCACCATGGACTGGTGTCAGTCGTTGGGCGTCCGCGAGTAGGCGATGAGCGCCCGATACAGGTCGAGCGGTGTGCAGTTCGCGCCCTTCGCCAGTGACTTCACCAATTTCCGATAGGCCTGATAGTCCGTCTGATTCGGGTTGGTCGATTCGATCAGGTCGAACTCGTGCAGGACACCTGTGGCGCGGGAGTCCATGATGGAGAACTTCTTCGGGTTGAACACCGTGAGCAGAGTGCTGGCCAACGGCCTGCCGACACCGGGGAGCACCGTGAGGAACGGCATCCGCAGGCGATTCGGTGTGTCCTCGTCCAGAGCCACCGCGCTCACATATTCGATGTCATCGGCGTCGAGGCCTTCGAAGGTCGCCCGTGTAGCGACGGATTTCCACTCGGCAACTTTGAGGAAGTGCTTGCGCTTGTAGGACTCACGTTTGACGACCTTCGGTCCGATGGAATCGAAGATCTCAGCCTCGGTCTCAGTGACTGTGTACTGAGGCTCGAATCGCAGCACGAAGGCCGTGTCGATGACGCCGCTGGAATCAGTTTCTGTGATGGAGGTCATGACGTGATTGTACAGACGGGCATCGACCTGGTGATGAACTTCCGACGACGCTGTTTCCCGCAGTGCTCCAGTCTCCAGACCTCGTTCCCGGCCC
>NZ_JAKDJU010000069.1 GCF_030453725.1 Brevibacterium picturae | reverse complement strand
CCTCACGCAGTGACCAGGTCCCGCCGCCGGAACCCCAGCATCCCCAGCCCCACGAGAACCACGGTCGCCGCGGTCAGGACCACGACCGCCTCGGCGGACAGGTCCTGGGCCGGATACTGGCCGATGTGGACGAAGACAGAGGTGTCGAGGACCGCCTCGTCGAGCTGCATCATCTGTCCGAACATGGCCATGCCGGCGCTGTAGACGAACACGAGCCAGACCAAACCCTGCAGCCTCGGCGCCCATCCGTAGAGTGCGAGGGCGAGCCCGAGGAGAATCCACACGGATGCGGTCTGCGCGACGTGACCGAGGACCGCCGGACCCATCAGCGACCAGTCACCGGTCGAGGCGGCGGCTCCCAGACCCTCGCCCACCCCTGCCAGGGTCATCAGCCAGAGTGAGCCGAGCAGGGTCACGAGTGTCCACGACAGCACCCACCGGCCGCGACCCACGGTTGTGGCGAGGACGGGCTCCGTGCGGAACCCTGCCTCCTCGGATCGCAGGCCAGACGCGGCGATGATCGCGTAGGCGCCGGCGATCATGGCGAAGTAGAGGGCCATGTAGCCGATGTAGCCGTCGACGATTCCGCGCGAACCGCCCATGATGTCGAGGATCTCCTTCGGCATCCCTGCTGCCCCGTCTTTCATGGCTCCGGTGAAGGATCCGAAGACGGCCGCCATGGTGAAGATACCGATCGACCACCAAGTCAGACTCGAACGCTGCAGGCGCAGCGCCAGTCCCGTGCTCGTCGACAGGCCGGATGAAGCGTGGGCCCGGCCGAGGCGGTCGGCGAAGATGCCGGCCGCCAGGTCACGGCGGGACTGGAGGAACAGGCTCACGGGGATGAGGACGACGACGGCCGCCACCGACAGCAGCAGCGGAGTCCATCGGTCGAGAGTGTACGGAGCCGTCTGCTGCGACCACCCCAGAGGAGAGAGCCATGACAGCCAGTCCAGGTCGCCTCCGGAGACGGCGGACATGTCGCCGAGACCGCGGACGACGAACGTCGCCGCCAGCACCGCACCGGCGATGCCCGATGCTGCGCGGGCGAACGAGGTCAGCTGCACTGTGACACCGGTGATCGCCGCGAACACGCAGCCGGCCGCGGCGATGCTCGCGCCGAAGAGAAGAGCAGAGGAGAAAGGATCGGGTCTCGCTTCGGAGAAGAAGAACGCCAGGGACATGAGGAATCCGGCCACGAGGTTCATCACCAGGGTGAGAACGAGCGCGGCGAGAAGCTGAGTGTGGCGGCCGGTCACGTTCGCCCGAATCAGCTCCGCGCGACCGGTCTGCTCCTCGGCCCGAGTGTGCCGGGTCATCGTCGTGATCGACATCATTGCGATACCGAGCATGAGGAAGACCCCGTACATGCCCACGACGAAGCGAGCGATTGTGATCTCGTCCATTCCGTAGCCCGGGCCGGTGATCAGCCCCATCACGGGGTTCTTTGCGAACACCGCCATTGATGACAGCGAGTTCTCGTCCATGACCAGAGCGATCGCGTTGGAGAAGTAGGCGGTGAGCGCGGCAAGGCTGAGGATCCAGATGGGCGCTCGCCACCGGTCTCGTCTGCCCATGAGCCGCAGCAGGGTCCACAGTCCTGTGATTTCGGAGCCGGCGTGGTTCTCGGCGTGACGGCCGTGGTGGGTGCGGTTCAGTCGTGCATTGTTGCGGTTGGGGGTGTCATCGGCGCTGGTCAGCAGAGTCATGATTTCTCCCTGGTGAGGATCCCCTTGCGGGGTCTGGTGCGGGTGCTCGCGGAGTCACTGCCCTCGGCGCGGTCTGCGCCGTTACCCGCGGATGAGTCGGCGGGGTCGCCACCGGTAGGGTCGCCGTAGTGGCGCAGCAGCAGCTGTTCGAGTGTCGGGGGAGTCGCCGTCAGCGATTGGATGTCGTGCTCGCCGAGGGCTCGCATGATGGCGGGGAGTTCGGCGGTGTCGGCGCTGAAGTGCAGCCGTGTCCCCTCGCGCACCAGGTCGTGGATGCCGGGCATGGTCGTCAACTGAGGAATGTCGGTCTCCACCTGCACGGCGACTGTCGTCCGGGACAGGTGGCGCAGGTCCGACAGGGCTCCGGATTCGACGATTCGTCCGGATCTGATGATCGACACACGATCGGCCAAGGCCTCCACCTGGGCGAGGATGTGGCTGGAGAGGAGAACCGTGCGTCCCTCCTCCTTCGCCTCTCTGATGCACTGCTGGAACACGGCCTCCATGAGCGGATCGAGGCCGGCGGTCGGTTCATCGAGCAGCAGGAGATCGACATGTGAAGCCAGCGCGGAGATCAGCGCGACCTTCTGCCGATTGCCCTTCGAATACGTTCGGCCCTTCTTGCGCGGATCGAGGTCGAAGCGCTCGATGAGTTCATCACGTCTGCGCGTGTCGACCCCGCCGCGCAGTCGCGCGAACAGGTCGATGGCCTCGCCTCCGGTCAGACTCGGCCAGAGTTCGACGTCGCCGGGGACGTAGGCGAGTCTGCGGTGCAGTGAAACCGCTTTCGCCCAGGGGTCTTCGCCGAGGAGGCTGATGCGTCCCAGGTCGTGTTTGAGGATTCCGAGCAGAATCCTGATGGTGGTGGACTTACCGGCACCGTTCGGACCCAGGAAGCCGTGGACCTCGCCGCGCGCGACGTCGAGGGACAGCCCGTCGAGTGCGCGCACCCGGCCGTAGCTCTTGACCACGTCCTGCATGGAGATGGCCGCAGGGTTGTGGTCGGCAGTCGCCGAGGTGGGCGTCCGGGTGCTTGTCGTTGTGGTCATGGCTGATCGCCTCCAGAAGGATCGGTGGGTTCGGTGGGTTCCGAGGAGTCGGGGGAATCGGGCGGGTCGGGCTCTCCCTCCGGTGTCGCGCTGAGGACGCCGTTGAGGTAGAGGTCGAGCAGATGGGGCGCGAGGCGTGTCATCGTCTCCGCCGTGTCGGCGGTGCCCAGCGATATCTGCAGCCGTTGGGCGAGTATTGACGGGGAGAGTGCGAGGACCGCGATCGTCGCTGCCTGCCCCCGGGGATCGTCGCTCTGCCGGAACGAATATCCGGCGAAGCCGTCGGCGATGTATTCCTCGACGAGGTCGACATAGTGCTCGAAGTATCGCTGGCCGTGTTCGCTGGGATCGAGCAGGGACTTCATGAGGTAGTCGATCTTCGTGCTCATGCCGGGATCGCTGAAGATCATCTGCATGGCGTGGGCAGCGTATTCGGCGTGCTTGGCCTTCGACTCGGTGATCGCTGTGAAGACGTGATCGTCGCAGGCCGTGCGCAGACCGTCCTTCGATCCGAAATGGTGGATGACGAGTCCGGGGGAGACCCCGGCCGCCGAGGCGATGCCGCGGATCGTCGATTTCGTGAAACCGTGCTCGGCGAATGCTGCGATGGCGGCCGTGAGGATCTTCTCCGCTGTCTCCGGTGAGGCATTGGGGGAGCGGGTGCGTCTCGTCTCGGGCGCGCTGGGCTTCTTCGAGTTCGAATCGTCGTGTGTTGAACGCATGTTTAATATTAAACGCGTGTTCAAGCGCAGTGTCAATGGCCGATCGAATGATCCTTGACGTACAACTATATGGTTGTATGATTCACGTTATGGAAGCACTTCTCGACGATCAGGTGGATGCGATGTTCCAGGCATTGGCCGATCGCACGCGTCGCGATATCGTGAGGCGAGTCATGGATGAAGAGCTTTCGGTGTCTGAGCTGGCTGATTCCTATGAGATGAGCTTCGCGGGGGTGCAGAAGCACGTTGCTGTGCTCGAGCGTGCTGGTCTTGTGTCGAAGCGGCGGGTCGGACGGGCACAGATCGCGCACGTCGAAATGGGCGCAATCCGCACTGTCGCCTCAATGCTGAACGAACTCGAGGACATGTGGCGTGCGCGGGTCCAGCGCGTCGATGACCTGCTGGCTTCGGATGAGGCCGACGGCCGATGAAGCGCCTGCCGGCCGATGAAGCGAACAAGCTGAGTCGAACACGATGAGTCGAACAGGGAGCAGTCATGCCAGTCATTGAAACCACCCACGACGAAGAGAATCTGACGTTGACGATGGTCGCCGAATTCGCGGCACCTCCCGAACGGGTCTGGGAGGTCTACGCCGACCCGCGCCAGCTTGAGAAGGTCTGGGGGCCGCCCACCTATCCGGCAACGGTGGTCGACCATTCTTTGGTGCCAGGGGGCCGGGTCACCTACTTTATGACCAGCCCTGAGGGTGAGAAGTTCTGCGGGCTCTGGGAAGTGTCCTCGGTCGACGCTCCGAGGCAATTGGCATTCCGCGACTATTTCGCGGACGAGGACTTCAACATCGATGAGTCGATGCCCGGCAGCAGCAGTGTCTTCACCTTCAGCGAGGTCGACGGGGGAACGCGAGCCACCTACGAATCGACCTTCGACTCCCTCGAAGGCCTCAAGACCGTACTCGAGATGGGCATGGTCGAAGGCGCCACGAGCGCGATGAGCCAGATTGACGACCTGCTTGCTCAGGACTGAGGCGGACTCGGCACGAGAATGCGAAACGGTTGGCAAGTTCTCTTCGATCTGAGACTCAATTATCGAAGAGAACTTGCCAACCGTTGGCGCAGCGGCGGCGCAGGCTCCAGCGGCGGTGCAGGCTCCCACATCTGCGAGGCGGCTCAGCGCTTGGTCTGTGCCTGCATCGACTTCGCCGGAGCCTCGGGTTTGACCGGGATGATGAGGAGCAGGCCGACGAAGAGCACGAGGAGGATCCCCAGAGTGCCGGCCCTCTGAAACCCGAGGAGTGAGATGAAGACTGCGAACATGGCCGGGCCAAGGAAACTCACGGCGCGACCGGTGGTGGCATAGAGGCCGAAGTTCTCCCCAGCGCGCTCGGGTGGAGTGATCCGGGCCAGAAACGACCGGCTCGAGGCCTGCACCGGTCCGACGCAGAAGCTGAGCACAAGAGCGCAGGCCCAGAACACGCCCGGGCTGTCGCTGAAGAGGATCGGCATGCCGCCGATGAGGATGATGATGAGTCCGGCGATGATGACGGGCTTCGGGCCGAGCCGGTCATCGAAGTATCCGGCGATCATGGCCCCTGCGCCGGCGGCAACATTGGCGGCCACGCCCAGGATGATGATCTCCGAGGCTGAGAAGCCGTAGCTGCCTGCTGCGAGGACTCCGGCGAAGGCAAAGATCGCGGCCAGTCCATCGCGGAACACCGCCGAGGCGATGAAGAAGCGCAGCGTCTGGTGCTCCTCCCTCCACATCCGCACGAGACGCCGGACGAGTGCGACATAGTCGGCGATGAATGCCCGGATTGGATGCCCACACGAGGGGTTTGAGGCTTTGGCACTCGGTGCGGTGAACAGCACCGGCAGAGCGAAGAGCGCGAACCACACCGCGGACAGGGCGGCGACGACGCGGAAGCGCATGCCGCCGTCATCGCCGGCCCCGAAGAGTCCCACCTCGGGCTGGATGACGAGGACGAGCAGGATGACGAGGAGAACGAGTCCGCCGGCATAGCCCATGCCCCAACCGAAGCCCGAGACCTTCCCGACGTTGTCAGGGTGGGTGATGCGAACCATGATGCCGTTGTAGGACACCTCGGCGAATTCGAAGAACACGCTACCCATGGCGATGAGGAGGAGACCCAGCCACAGGTATTCGGGGGAGTCGCGGACGAAGAACAGGCCGAACATCGTGAGGATGACGATGCTCGTGTGGACGCCGAGCCAGAGCTTGTGGCGACCGCCGGAATCGGCCCGCGTGCCGGCGGCCGGTGCCACCAGGGCGATGATGAGTCCGGCCGCTGCCGTCGACCAGCCCAGCGCAGTGGAACCGGCCTCCTCGGTCGCGGCCACGCTCTTCGTCAGATACGGGGCGAAGACGAAGGTGATGATGACGGCGTTGAAGGACGCCGACCCCCAGTCCCAGAGGGCCCAGCCGAGGATTCTCGAACGTGATCCAGCCGCCGGCGTCGGTTTCGTGTGCATGCCGCCACTGTACTGACTCCACGGTCAGGTCCTGGGGTGAAACTGAGAATTCGCTTGAAGTTTCACTGCAGGTGCGGCAAAGTGGGTCGATGGTCATACGTACGCTATGCAAAGGACACCATGTCTAACTCAGACGGCGACGACTCTCGGGTGGAGCAGTCCGCGGCCGGGGGGTCGGGCCAGAATCCCGACAGCAGCGCCACCGACGATCCGAACTATCTGTTCGGACACCCGGATCCAGTGGAACTGCACCTGCCGCACAGGCTGCACATCGGAGACAACGACTCGGACGACGAGATCACGGAGAAGCTCCGTCGTCAGGGTGTGCGCATAGGCAAGGGCATGATCGCCCCCAGGGTCTTCTGGCCCGCACTCATCGTGATCGTCGCCGTCGCGCTGCTCGCGATCTTCATTCCCGACGGCACGGGGGCCGTGTTCTCGGGGATCCAGAACTGGATCGTCAGCTCCCTCGGTTGGTACTACATGCTCATCGTCGGGCTGTTCGTCGCATTCGCGATCTTCATCGGTCTCTCGAAGCACGGCAGGATCCGCCTCGGCAAGGACGACGACAAGCCCGAGTTCGGTCTCCTGTCCTGGTTCGCGATGCTCTTCGGAGCCGGAATGGGAATCGGCCTCGTCTTCTACGGTGTGGCCGAGCCGCTGACCTATGCGACCACCGGGGCCAAGCCCGGCTGGCCGGGCGGAGAGGTCGAGAACGCCCAGATGGGCATGGCACAGACCTTCGTCCACTGGGGACTGCACCCATGGGCTCTCTACGCCGTGCTCGGTATGGCACTGGCCTACGCCATCCACCGCCGCGGGCGTCCCCTGTCCATCCGCTGGGCCCTCGAACCCCTGCTCGGCAATAGAGTCAAGGGCTGGGCCGGCGACACGATCGACGTCATCGCGATCTTCGGCACCGTCTTCGGCATCGCGACCTCTCTGGGCCTCGGCGTGCAGCAGATTTCGGCCGGACTCAAGCACATCGGCGTCGTCGGCGAGTACGACAACACCTTCCTCATCATCCTCATCGTCGTCATCACCTTCCTGGCCACTCTGTCCGTGGTCTCGGGCGTGGGCGCGGGAATCAAGTGGCTGTCCAACATCAACCTGACGATGGCAGGCATCCTCCTCGTTTCGGTGCTGGTGCTCGGGCCGACTCTCTTCCTGTTCCAGAATTTCGTCGAATCCCTCGGTGTCTACCTGGCGAACGTCCTCGACATGACCTTTGACATCGGTGCCTACACCGGTGGCGAAGGCGCTGAATGGAACTCCGCGTGGACTCTGTTCTACTGGGGCTGGTGGATCTCCTGGGCGCCGTTCGTCGGTGTCTTCATCGCCCGCATCTCGAAGGGGCGCACCGTGCGGGAGTTCATCGCCGGTGTCCTCCTCGTCCCGTCGATCGTCGGCTTCTTCTGGTTCTCCGTCATGGGCGGCAGCGGAATCTACCGTCAGATCTTCGGCAGCGGCGACCTGGTCGACCCGGAAGAAGGAGTCGTGGCCGAACGAGTGCTCTTCGACGTCCTGGGCGGCCTTCCGCTCGGTTCGATTCTGTCGGTCCTGGCGATCATCCTGGTGGCGATCTTCTTCATCACCTCATCGGACTCCGGATCGCTCGTCGTTGACATGCTCGCCTCGGGCGGACATCCGAATCCGCCGCTGTGGTCACGTATCCTCTGGGCGCTGATGGAGGGCGCGCTGGCGATCGGCCTGCTCTGGGCAGGCGGTCTCGGTGCGCTGCAGGCGGGATCACTGATGACGGCGCTGCCGTTCAGCGTGATACTCATCCTCATCTGCGTCGCGACGCTCAAGGCATTCAGCAAGGAGTCCAAGCGGAACGCGGACCTCGATGCCGCCGCCTCCTATCACGAGGTGAGTGAGCACCTGGCCGACGACTTCGACGAATACCTCGGCGACAAGGTCGACGAGCGCATCGACTATCGACTGTCACGGACCAAGGGCGTGTTGAACAGGGCGCCCAAGGAGGAGCGGAAGCCCAAGGGCTCGCGGTAGGGGCCTGCCTTCCGCAGGCATCTGCCTTCCGCAGGTATCTGTCTGCGGCAGGGCCCGTCGAAGCAGCAGAGGCGACCAGGGTATTGATCCTGGTCGCCTCTGCTGTCTGCGTTTTCGAGGAGGAGACGAGAATTCTCCGTGCACGGCGAGGACCGCTTCAGCTGGCTACGGGAGACCGAGTAGTCTGGGGGCAACCGAAAGCGCATTGAATCCACCGATCAAGGAGCCCGTATGCCCATTGCAAGCCCCGAAGTGTATTCCGAGATGATCAACCGGGCGAAGTCCGAGGGCTTCGCCTACCCGGCGATCAACTGCACCTCCTCGCAGACGATCAACGCAGCCATCCGCGGTTTCGCAGAGGCCGGTTCCGACGGCATCGTCCAGATCTCGACCGGCGGTGCCGAATACATCTCCGGCCCGACGATCAAGGACCGCGTGCGCGGTGCCGTCGCGTTCTCGGTCTTCGCCGCCGAGGTGGCCAAGAGCTACGACGTCAACATCGCTCTGCACACCGACCACGCCCCGAAGAAGGAGGTCGAAGAGTGGGTGAAGCCGTTGCTCGCCCTGTCGACCGAACGCGTGAAGAAGGGGGGAGAGCCCTACTTCCAGTCGCACATGTGGGACGGTTCCGCGGTCCCTCTGACGGAGAACCTCGTCCTCGCCGAGGAGCTGCTGGAGCTCTCGAACGCTGCGCGCTCGATCCTCGAGATCGAGGTCGGCGTCGTCGGCGGCGAAGAGGACGGTGTGGAGAACGAGATCAACGAGAAGCTCTACACCTCGGTCGCCGACGGTCTGGCCACGGTCAAGGCTTTGGGTTCCGGCGAGAAGGGCCGTTACCTCACGGCTCTGACCTTTGGAAACGTCCACGGCGTCTACAAACCGGGCAATGTGAAGCTGCGGCCCGAGCTGCTCGGTGAGATCCAGACTGACGTCGGCGCGCAGGTGGGCAAGGACAAGCCCTTCGACCTCGTCTTCCACGGCGGCTCGGGATCGAGTGCAGAAGAGATCGCCGAGGCGGTCCGTCACGGAGTCGTGAAGATGAACATCGACACGGACACCCAGTACGCCTTCACCCGTCCCGTCGTCGAGCACATGTTCCGCAACTACGACGGCGTGCTCAAGATCGACGGAGAGGTCGGAAACAAGAAGATCTACGACCCGCGTGCCTACGGCAAGGCGGCGGAGGCCGGCATGGCCGATCGCATCGTCGAAGCCTGCCAGAACCTCGGCTCCGCGGGCACCAGCCTGAAGTAACGCAGCCACGCCGGAGCGGCGCTGCAGCACAGCAGTGCGACACCGGCTCCGGCAAACAGGTCGGGCGATACGATGCGAGGTCCGGGACGCCATTGTCCCGGACCTCGCATCGTATTCACTTGTGTTCGGCCGTGGTGAGGCATTCGCCTCCGCCGAGCGGGCCGATCAGCCCTGTGGGGTCGCAGCGCCTGCTGGGGCCCGTTCGAGGCGCTTCTCCCAGAACTCGGCGTTGCGGATATTCAGACTGCTCGGATCGAAGACCGGATCCAGGCCCTGCTTGGTCTGACGTTCGAAGTCCCGGAGGAGCTTGAACGCCGGCTGCTGCAGAATGAGGATCGAGACGATGTTCAGCCACGCCATGAGCCCGACGCCGATGTCACCGAGAGCCCACACACTGCCGGAGGTCGACGTCGCGCCGACGGCCACGGCGACGAGGATCAGCAGCTGCAGGACGCGTTTGCCGACCGCGAGGACCATGGGGTTCTTGGCCTTGCCCAGAAGGTACACGAGGTTCGTCTCTGCCATGTAGTAGTAGGCGACCATCGTCGTCAGCGCGAAGAGGAAGATCGAGATCGCGATGAAACCGGCGCCGAAGCCCGTCATCATCGAGTCGAGACCGGCCTGCGGCCATTTCTCGCCCGGAGTCGCAGCGATCTCCTCGACCATCTGTCCGCGGCCCGTGCCGATGATGGTCGCACCGTCGGCGCCGAAGACCCTGTACATGCCGGTGGAGAGGATCATGAACGCAGTCGCCGAGCAGACGAACAGGGTGTCGATGTAGACCGAGCCGGCCTGGACGAGGCCCTGCTTGGACGGGTGCGAGACCTCGGCCGCCGCAGCTGCGTGAGGTCCGGTCCCCTGCCCGGCTTCGTTCGAGTAGATCCCGCGCTGGACGCCCCACTGGACGGCCATGCCGATGATTCCGCCAAAGGCAGCTTCCTGACCGGCGTCCACCCCGAAGGCGGACGTGAACACGAGTTCGATCACCGGGATGATCTGGTCCGCGTTGATGAGGGTGACCGCGATCGCAGCGATGATATAGAGGACGGCCATGAATGGAACGGCCAGCGAAGCGAAGTGGGCGATGCGCTTGATGCCGCCGATGACGATGAAGCCCATGATGATGACGAGGACGATCGCGGTGGCCCAAGTCGGGACGTCCCAGGCGTTATGCACGGCACCGGAGATGGCGTTCGACTGGATGCCGGGAAGCATGAAGCTCATCGCCACAATGGTGACGAACGCGAACACCATTCCGTAGACCTTGAACAGGCCTTTCGCCTTGGTGTGCCGGTAGGCCTTCTCGATGTAGAAAGCCGGTCCGCCGCGGTATTCGCCGGACTTGGGGTCCTGCTCCTTGAAGACCTGGCCGAGAGTGGACTCGACGTAGGAGGTGGATGCCCCCAGCAGGGCAGAGATCCACATCCACACGATGGCACCGGGCCCGCCGAAGCCGATGGCGGTGGCGACGCCGGCGATGTTGCCGACTCCCACGCGACCGGCCAGTGACATCGCCAGAGCCTGGAATGAGGAGACGCCCTCATTGGAGCTCCTGCCACGGAACATCTGGCGGAAGATCGCCTTGATCTGACGGATCTGGACTGCGCGGGAGCGGATCGTGAAGTAGACACCGGCACCGAGGCACAGGTAGACGAGAGCAGAGGACCAGATGATGCCGTTGAGCCATTCGAGGACTGCGGACACGCTTCTCCTATCAGGGGAGGCAGAGGGGGTTCGACGTTCTTCGTGTGCAGGCACAGCGAATAACGTGAGTTTCCGCTGTGATTGACCTCATAAGTCAAACGGATTGAGACCTGTGACGCAAATTCAACGGGCGAAGCCCGAGTTCTCGGGTCAGGGTGGGCTTTCGGCGCGGTCGTCGACATGTTTCAAAGTGGTGACAGTGTGCCTCGAATCATAATGGTCAGTTCACTATTTGGGACGCGTTCCGTAAGATGTGGTGCGGATCTCTCCGAGCAAAGACGACACGGAGAGCACTTTGGATGACAAGGAACACAATGAAACGTCGAACTGGTGCAAAGGCAGTGGCCATCGCCGCTGCCGGCGCTTTGCTACTGTCGGCATGCTCGACCTCGACCACTGGTGGAGACGGCGACGGTGGCGGTGAATCCCTCACAGTGGGCACCACAGACAAGGTAGTCGCCCTAGACCCGGCCGGTGCCTATGACAACGGGAGCTCGCTCGTCGAACAGCAGGTCTACCCGTTCCTCCTGGCGTACAAGCCGGGCACTGCGGAGCTCAACCCCTCCATCGCGGAGTCCGCGGACTTCAGCGAACCGACCAAATATGAAGTCAAACTCAAAGACGGAATGAAATTCGCCAACGGCAACGAGATCACATCCTCGGATGTGAAGTTCTCGTTCGATCGACAGCTGGAGATTCAGGATCCGAACGGACCCTCGTCCCTCCTCGGCGGCCTGGAATCGGTGGAGACGCCGGACGAGTCCACGGTCATCTTCAACCTCAAGCGCAAGAACGATCAGACTTGGCCCGGCGTCCTGGCCAGCGCTGCGGGACCGATCGTTGATGAAGACGTGTTCGAACCGGACAAGATCACCGAGAATCAGGCCATCGTCGACGGCAAGGCCTTCGCCGGCCCCTACACGATCGCCGGGTTCGACTTCAACAAGTTGATCACGTACAAGGCCTACGACGGCTACCAGGGCTACCTGGAGCCGGCGAAGACCGAGACCGTGCAGATGAAGTACTTCTCGGATGCCAACAACATGAAGCTCGACGTCCAGGAGGGCACGATCGATGTGGCCTGGCGTTCGCTCTCGGCTACCGACATCGAAGACCTCGGCACCAAGGAGGAACTCAAGGTTCACAAGGGCCCCGGTGGCGAGATCCGCTACATCGTGTTCAACATGGACACGATGCCCTTCGGCGCGAAGACCGATGATGCCGATGAGGAGAAGGCTCTGGCCGTACGTCAGGCCATGGCCGACTCGGTCGATCGCCAGGCGATCGCCTCACAGGTCTACAAGGACACCTTCACCCCTCTGTACTCGCACGTCCCCGAGGGGCTGCCTGGTGCCGACAATCCACTCAAATCGGAATACGGAGACGGGCAGGGCGGTCCCGATGTCGACAAGGCCAAGAAGGCCCTCGAGGACGCCGGCGTCGAAACCCCGGTCGAACTCAACCTGCAGTACAACCCCGACCACTACGGACCCTCCTCGGGTGACGAATACGCCCTGGTCAAGGATCAGCTGGACAAGACGGAGCTGTTCGATGTCAACCTCCAGTCGACCGAATGGGTGCAGTACAACAAGGACCGCACCGCCGACGCCTACCCGATGTACCAGTTGGGATGGTTCCCGGACTACTCGGACGCGGACAATTACCTGGTGCCCTTCTTCTATGACACGGACAAGACCCCGAGCTTCCTGGGCAACCACTACCGTGACAAGACGATGAATAAGGAACTGAATGCTCAGTCCTCCATCGACGACAAGGGCAAGCGCGCGGAAGCGCTGAAGAAGATCCAGGGTCAGCTTGCCGAAGAGCTGCCGACTCTGCCGCTGCTCCAGGGCAGCCAGATCGCGGTCTCCGGCAAGGACGTCAAGGGCGTCGATGACACCCTCGACCCCGCGTTCCAGTTCCGGTTGGCGCTGCTGAGCAAGTGAGCACTGCCGAACCAGTGACCACTGTCAAATCAGTGAGACCGCGAACCACACGCGTCGCCACCAGTGTGAGCGTGCGCACGGCAATGCCCCGACGAGCACCGAACTGATCGTCGACACGAGGTGCAGGTGAGCCCCGTCCGGCCCACCTGCACCTCGTGGTGCGTTCGCACCCGGCGCCCGGGCGGCGTCACGATCGACGCCCGATGAAATCACCGTCGACCGACGCCACAGCCGTCTATTGACGAAAGCCAAAAGGAACACATGTCTGCAGTCATCAGCGAACCAGAGGCAGAAGCCGCCGAGACTTCGGTCGCGGTGAAGAAGCCCGCGGGAGGCGGATTGGGACGCTACGTCCTCGTCCGATTCCTCCTCATCATTCCCACCATCTTCATTCTCACCACACTCGTCTTCTTCCTCATGCGCATCACCGGTGACCCGATCACCGCATCCATGGGCGGACGCCTGACCCAGGCCCAGCTGGCCGAGCGCATCCAGGCCGCCGGCTACGATCGCCCACTTCTCGTCCAGTACTTCGAATACATGGGCAATCTGCTCAAGGGCGATTTCGGCACAGCAATCTCCGATGGACAGCCCGTGTCGAGTATTCTCCTCAACTACGGAGCCGCGACCGTCGAGCTCGTCTTCTACGCCCTCATCGTCGCGTTGATCCTCGGCATCCCCCTGGGAATGCTCGCCGCCTACCATCGGGACAAGGCGCCGGATGCCGCGCTGCGCATCCTCGCGATCCTCGGCTATGCCACCCCGGTGTTCTTCGCCGGCATGATCCTCAAACTGATCTTCGGAGTCTTCCTGCCCATCCTGCCCATCGCAGGGCGCGGAACCACGCAGACCGAATACATCATGTCCGGGGTGGTCTCTCCCACCCAGATCTACCTCATCGATGCGATCCGCATCGGCAATTTCGAAGTCCTCGGCGATGTGCTCGCCCACGCGGTCCTGCCCGCCGTCGCCCTCGGTGTGCTCACAGCAGGGGTCTTCCTCCGCCTCGTGCGCACCAACCTCATCGGCACCCTGGGCCAGCAGTACATCGACTCGGGGCGGTCCCGCGGGATCTCCGAATACCGCCTGGTCACCAAGCACGCCTACCGTCCGGCGCTGATCCCGATCATCACCGTCATGGGCATGCAGATCGCGCTCATGCTCGCCGGTGCAGTGCTCACGGAGACGACCTTCGGCTGGCAGGGCCTCGGCTTCAAGCTGGCCGAATATCTCACCGCCCGTGACTTCGTCGCCGTCCAGGGAATCGTGGTCTTCCTCGCCGTCATCGTGGCGCTGACCAACTTCCTCGTCGACGTCATCGCCGCCTTCATCGACCCCCGAGTGAGGTACTGATGTCCACTCCAGACAACACATCGCAGGCACCAGACAATCAGGCCAGAAAATCCTGGTTCAGCCGTCTTCCGATCGTCTCCCACCTGCGGCAGTCGGTCGGCCTCCAGCGAGGGATGCTCATCACCGGGCTCATCCTGTGCGGCATCGTCCTCATCTGCGCGATCTTCGCGCCGTTGATCGCCCCGTACGGCTTCAACCAGCTCGGCACCGCCGACGGTAACTTCGGGTCGAAGTTGCCACCCGGCGGCACCCACATCTGGGGTACGACGGTCGGCGGCTACGACGTTTTCTCCCGCGTGGTCTGGGGCGCCCAGACCGCAGTGTCCGTCATCATCGTGGCCGTGATCATGTCGATCTTCGCCGGTGTCATCCTGGGACTCATCTCGGGCTACCTCGGCGGCTGGCTCGACCGGATCCTCGTCGTCATCGCCGACGCGGTCTACGCCTTCCCGACCCTGCTGCTCGCTCTCGTCATGTCGATTGCGATCTCCGGGGGGCAGTCGAGTGCGTGGGGCGGCATCGCTGCGGCTGCGTTCTCGATCACCGTGGTCTTCATTCCGCAGTACTTCCGCGTCGTCCGCGCGGAGACTCTGCGACTCAAGGCAGAACCCTTCGTGGAATCCGCGATCGTCCTCGGTGCCTCGAAGACCCGGATCATCTCGAAGCACATCTTCCGCAATGCCACGCGCACCCTGCCGCTGATCTTCACCCTCAACTCGTCCGAGGCGATTCTGACTCTGGCCGGGCTCGGGTTCCTGGGCTTCGGAATCGAACCCACCTCGGCGTCGGAATGGGGATACGACCTCAACAAGGCGCTGCCGGATGTGACCAGCGGTGTGTGGTGGACCTCCGTGTTCCCGGGCCTGGCGATCGTGCTCACGGTCCTGGGCATCACCCTGGTCGGTGAATCGATGAACGACCTCAACGATCCGCGTCTGCGGGTGCGTCGTAAAGCGAAGACGAGGGGCGCCAAGGCCGCGAAGGCCGTCACCTCATCGAGCGACAACGAGACTGCGGAGGCCAAGTGATGAGTGAGAACGTGGGAAACAACAGCACAGGAACCTCGGGCGGCACAGTCGACCCGGG
>NZ_JAKDJU010000266.1 GCF_030453725.1 Brevibacterium picturae | reverse complement strand
TTCGACTCCCCCGCCGAGGCGGCCTCCCCGTTGCGCTGCACGCCGACATAGACGATGCGACCGTCCTTGATTTCGATCTCGGAGCCGGCGACGGGGTCACCGCCGTTGCCGTCGATGAGGGCGGCTCCGCGCAGGATGATGTGCTCGGAACCGTGATTCGTGGTGGGCAGATAGGCGGTCGACATGAGTGGCGATGATCCTTTCATCGGGCGGTGAAGGAGCCGATTGGGAAGTGGAGGGGGCTATTGGGAAGTGGGGAGGTCTATGGGTTCTCGAGGTTCAGCAATGACCGCACGAGCCGGCGGTAGGAGTCCTTGACATCTGCGTCGCTGCTGGCCTTCGCATCCGGTTTGATGGACAGCCTGAAGAGTGTGAATCCGGCGATCGCGTCGAGAGTGAGGTCCTGATCGACGTCGCTCCTGATCTGGCCCCGAGTGACTGCCCGCTGGAGGATTTCGCGGCCCTGCGCATGACGCTGTTTCATATAGCGTTCCGAGATCAGCGGCATGACTTCAACGTCGAACAGCGACAAGAGGATGCCGTTTCTGCTGCCGCCCTGTGAGCCATCGCCTCGAACGGGGCGGTCCCGGCGGAAGTTCGTCAGGTGTTGCCAGGCGTGTTCGACCAGATCGTCGACGATATCGCCGGTATCCGGAGCGTCGCCGGGATCGATGCCGTCCAGGACGGCCGCCGCGACCAACTCGGCCTTGCTCGGCCAACGACGGTAGATCGCGGTCTTGCTGCATCCGACGGCTCCAGCGATCTTCTCGATGCGCAGGTTGACGAAGCCGTTGATCTCCAGCGCGACTCGCACCTCGTTGAGGACTCGCCCGGTCAGCTCGTCATCGAGCGGTCGGCCCTTCGATGTGGCTTGCGTCATAGACGCATAATTGCACAAGCCTCCACGTGCATGCAACAGAACGTTCCGTTTCGTATCTACCGGCGAACATGCCTGTGGGAGTGGCCGCAGGGAACCGGATCAGCATCTCAGGTGACCCCAGATCATCACCTCAGCCCGCAAGACCGGCCAGCAGCTCCTCGATGGAGCTCGTGATCCGGGCTCGCGATTCTGTGCCGAATATTGCCGTCTGGACGATCGAGCCCTGCATCACCGCAAGGACTGCGGGAGCGATCTGATGAGCCTTCGCATGTGCGGCGGCTTCGTCCAGTCCGGCCTCACGATGGAAGTACAGACTCAGGTAGGCCTCGAAGCGTCCGGTGAGATCGCTGTAGATCTCGGCAGCGATCGTGGCGAAATCGGGGGTATGTGAGGCTTCTGCCCACACCTGAAGCAGCAGCGGAGCAAAGGGGTTGTCGTCGAGAATCGAATTCAGGAGCGCGGGAAAAACCCGATCCGGGGGCGGAACTTCGGCGGCCGTGTCGAAATCCTTCAGCTCGGCCGCGCGCTGCTCCATGATTCGCTTTCCGGCATCGAGGGTGAGCTCTGCCTTCGACGAGTAGTAGACGTAGACGGCCCCGGCGGACAGGTCTGCCTCCTTGATGATGTCGGCCATGGAGGCTCCCGCAAACCCCTTGCGGGTGAAGCAAGAGAGCGCGGCATCTTGGATCCGCGTACGCATGGCCTCCCTGTGTTCGTCTGTGACCTTCGGCACCGATCCTCCAAAAAACGAATGCTCATTCTTGATATATCGTACCCGAAGGAGTAAAAAGAACGGGTATTCGTTTTCGATGATTGGACAGCAATGCCAACGAAGATCCTCAGCAGCGCGGACGTCCCACGGGACCGAAACGGCAATGCAGACGACCAGGTGGCAAACACTGCCGATGCTGAGAAGCCTGCGGGCAAGCCCAGCATCAAACAGGCCCTGCTCGCTGCTGTCTTCGCCGCAGCCATCGTCAGTGTCATCCTGCTTGCGTTCAGCTGGCCCACAGTCACGTCCGATCCCAGAGATCTGCCGATCGCCGCCGTCGGCGATCAGGAACAGGTCGATCAGATCGCTGAGAATGCGCCGAACGGCATGCTCGACCTCCAGGAGGTCGATTCCCGCGCCGAGGCGCAGCAGCTGATCCGGCAACGTGAGGTCTACGGTGCATTCGTTCTCGGCGACGAGCCGGAGATCCTCACCTCGACTGCTGCCTCCCCCGCTGTGGCCCAGCAGCTCGAGGCCATCGGCACCCAGATGCAGCAGCAGATCGACAAAAAGGCGATCGCGGGAATGCAGGACGGGATGAAGCAGATGCAGGAGGCGCTCAAATCCTCTGCTCGGGGCCCCGACGGCCCACAGGCCGATCCGGGCCAGCCACAGACCAACCCGGGTGATCGGGCTCAGGCTCTTGACACCTCGGCGATGGAGGTGCCCGAGGTCACGGTCACCGACGTCGTGCCGTTGAACGAGGACGATCCCACCGGGGCCGGCCTGGCGATCGCGGGACTGCCGCTGACCATCGGTGGAATCGTCGGCGGTGTGCTCACCAGCATGATCGTCCACTCTCGGCGCATGCGTGCCGTCGCGGTCCTCACCTACGGCGCGATCGGCGGACTCGCCCTCACCCTCATCCTGCAGTCCTGGTTCGGCATTCTGCAGGGCAACTTCGGGCTCAACGTGGTGGCCGCAGGACTGGCAGTGGCGGCGACGGCCGGGCTCATCAATGGTTTCGTCTCACTCGTCGGCCCGGCAGGAATCGCGATCGGCGCGGTGCTCACAATGTTCATCGGCAACCCGATCTCCTCACTCCAAGCACCGAAGGAGTTCCTCGCAGGACCCTGGGGAGACATCGGCCAGTTCTTCGTTCCCGGCGCATCGGGGACCCTGTTGCGCGATCTGTCGTACTTCCCGGATGCGCCCATGGCGATGCAATGGTGGGTGCTCATTGGCTGGCTCACCTTGGGCATCGTCCTCATGCTCATCGGCCACCTCAAGGCGCATTCGCAGAAGCGCACTGCCGCGGGGTGAT
>NZ_JAKDJU010000265.1 GCF_030453725.1 Brevibacterium picturae | reverse complement strand
GAGCACATCGCCAAAGCGATCACGACGATCCTGGCCCAGGACTACGACGGGGACAAAGAAGTCGTCCTCGCGCTCGGTCCATCGACCGACGACACGAACCGGATCATCGCCGACATGGCGGCTGAGGACCCTCGGATCCAGACCGTCGACAACCCCGAGGCGGCGACGCCCATCGGCCTCAACCTCGCGATCGCCGCGACCCATCACCCCGTGATCATCCGCGTCGACGCACACTCCGGGCTGTGCACCGACTACACGCAGCAGGCCATCGACACCCTGCGCCAGACCCAGGCCGCTAACTGCGGTGGGCTCATGCTCGCCCGCGGTCGCACCTCCTTCCAGAAGGCTGTCGCCCGGGCTTATATGTCACCGGTCGGTTTGGGTGGTCCCGCCTACCATTCCGGCGACGAAGCGGGCGAGGCCGAGTCGGCCTACCTCGGCGTGTATCGACGTGAGGTCTTCGACCACCTCGGCGATTTCGATGAAGGCATCAAACGCGGTCAGGACTGGGAACTCAACCTGCGCATCCGCACGGCCGGGGGACGTATCTGGTTCAACCCGGGCATGGAGGTCACCTACTGGCCCCGCGATTCCTGGTCGAAGATCGCCCAGCAGTTCTGGGCCACCGGAATCTGGCGGGCCGAGCTCATCCGTCGCTACGGATCGGCCAACTCGCTGCGTTACTTCGCACCACCGCTGCTGGTCCTCGGCATGGGCGCCAGCGTCATCGAAGCCCTCCTGCAGATTACGGGGCGGACGAAGACCTGGCCCAAGTTCCTGCGTCGTTTCACTTCCCTGGTCCACGTGCCCAGCCTGGGCTACGTGTCGGGAATTCTCGCGACCGCCTCGGCGGCACAGGACTGCGGACGACGCGAACGCGCCTGGTTCGGACTCATCCTGCCCACCATGCACCTGTGCTGGGGTGCCGGCTTCCTGCGGGGGCTGGTCACCGGTGCCGGGTCGACGAAGGACGGCAGTCGTTGAGCAAGAAGAATCGCCGATACGGGCGCAGCGAACGCGAGCAGAACCAGCGTGCGCAGGCCAACGGCTCTCAGACACCCGACGCGCCGCTCGACCATGACCGCGCTCCCGTTCCCGACCGTCCGGCGCCGAAGAAATTCAATGCACCTCTCTGGGCTGGGCTCATCGTCGTCATCGCCGTCGTTGCCGTCCTTGGGTTCAACATGTTCAGCAGCAAGGACCACCTGACAGTCGACTCGCTCAATCAACCCGCGGTTGCCGCCCTCGACGGTGGATCCGATGTCTATCCCGCGAACTCCAAGCGCGCATTCACCGAGAACACGAAGTTCGGCTACCTGCCGGCTCCGACTCTGACGACACTCGGCGATGGCACCGTCGTCGCCGCTGACCCGGAGGCCGCGCCCAAGGACATGGGACTCAAGGACGACCTGTCCACGCTGGATCGGGATTCGTTCCTCGCCCAGACCATCAAACCCCCGCGTAAGGGAACTGCATCCGGTGAACCCATGACCTGGGATCAGATGATCGATGAGATCGCCGGAGCCACCGTCCTCATGCCCCTCGTCGAATCGCCCGAAGTGGCAGGTCCGGTGCTGGAGAAGGTCGCCGAGGCGGACATCGCCGAATCGACAATCGTGCGGACCTCGAGCGCCGCGGTCGCGAAGGCGGCATCTGACGCGGGTGTGGCCGCGATGTTCACCGGAGATGTGACTGCTTCGGGTGCCGAGTCGTTCTCCTCATCGGGATACACGATGATTGCCGTCGACGCAGCAGACGCAGCGGAGTGGACCGGCACAGACCTCAAGGTCTGGGCGACCGGAGTCAAGGACGAAAAGCAGCTCAAGGAACTCGCCGAGGCGGGAGTCTTCGGAGCTCTCAGCACGAATCCGTACACCATCCAGCCTTCGGATGTGAAGACCGACTGAGTCTGACAGGATGGCCGGGGGAGCACCTCGGCGGCTGTTATGCACTGTCCGCCCGACCAGCACAACCCACGATCAGGAGATGACATGACACAGCCCATCGGCAACCCATCGCACATCGGCAACCTCGATGCCTCGCAGCTCGGCCCCCAGCCGACCTACCTGCCCGACGACCACGCAGACGTCGAAGCGAAGAAGCGCCTCGACGCCGGCGAGGAGCCCATTGATATCGTCGCCGGACTGCCGGCCTCCTCCCTGGCCTGGGCGATCCTCGCCGATGAGGCCCATGGCGAGGGCCGCCTCGTCGACTCCTACGCCTATGCCCGTGTGGGCTACCACCGCGGACTCGACTCCTTGCGTGCCGCCGGATGGCGCGGATCAGGACCGATCCCGTGGAAGCACGAGATCAACCGCGGATTCCTCCGCGCCCTCAACGCCCTCGGCCGTGCCGCCGGTGCGATCGGCGAAGGCGAAGAGGCCGCTCGGATCGAGGAGTTCCTGCGCTCGTCGGATCCGGCCGCGATCGATGCGATGGCTGCGGGGGAGTAGAGGGCAATAGCCTCAGTGACCGAAACTGATTCCGGGAGTACGGGCGGTGCTTGATTGCTCAGCGAGTGGCGAGTTTCCGCCCGTGCTCCAGCTGAGAGACTCGGCCTCTGGAAACGTCCAGCGCGGCGGCGACTTCGGAGATTCTGTCGTGCTCCGACTCATTCCAGTGCAGCGAAGTTGGAGTGTTCTGGAACAGCTGGACATGCCATGCGCCGTTGCTGCGTCGAGGACGCGAACATCTCCGGTGCCGCGCACGCTGACAAGGCGTGGGCGTCTCGCTCGTTCCGCGCCATCAGCAACCGCAGATAGAGTGCACGTCCGTCTTCGGCTGACTTCTGGGACCTTCCGTCGGCTCATCGCACAGAGTGTTTGACGGCAATTTTAACTGACACTTCACCCCAGCACTTCAACCCAGTTCGGAGTATGAGCACGCTCGGACACCACAACTGGCCGATCCGCCGCCTCGCCCCTGCCTCGACGGTCGCCGGCGCCGGCGTGCTGA
>NZ_JAKDJU010000264.1 GCF_030453725.1 Brevibacterium picturae | reverse complement strand
TGCCGGGACGACGTCCGCTGCCGGTGAGGCGGCGCCGGTGAAGCGGGCCAAGGCACCGCGGTCGACCTCCGAGAAAGTCGTCCTCGACACGCAGCTTGCCGCTGCGATCGACATCGCACGTTCGGCCATCGCCGAGGTGGCCGGCAGTTCCGTGGTCGGCGACCACCTCGGCACGTTGGCCGAGGGCACCCGCCTGGTCACCCATTACTTCGCGTGCACCGACCCGACCTACCGCGGATGGCGCTGGGTCGCCGTCCTCGCCCGGGCGCCCCGAGCGAAGAAGGTCACGGTCTGTGAGACCGCGCTGCTGCCGGGACCCGATTCGCTCGTCGCCCCGGAATGGGTCCCCTGGGACCAGCGTCTGGAACCCGACGATCTGACTCCGCGGGACACTCTGCCGAAGGTCGAGGACGATCCGAACCTGCAGCAGGGCTTCGAACAGGTCGAAGAGACCTCGGACGGCAATCTGGACGAGATACCGAATTTTGAGTTCGGGCTCGGCCGCCGCCGGGTCCTCTCGCCCGAAGGCATCTCCGCGGCCGCCACCAGGTGGTCCGAATCGGAGACCGGCGCGGAATCGGACTTCGCAGCAAAGGCCTCGGCACACTGCTCCAGCTGCGGATACCTCATGCCGCTCGCCGGGTCACTGAGACAGAAGTTCGGCGTCTGCGCGAACGGGTGGTCCCCGGCCGACGGCAAGGTCGTCGCGCTCGACTTCGGCTGCGGAGCCCATTCCGAGACCGACGTCAGGCGGCAGGGCACAGATCCTGCCGAGGCCGTCGTCGACGACTATTCCGCCGGCGAACTCGAGTTCCAGGAGGGCTGACACAGTCGATGGCGCACACGTTCCGGTCACTGGCTGAACCGAACTACCGACATTGGTTCGCCGGTGCCCTGATCTCGAACACCGGAACGTGGATGCAGAGGACGGCCCAGGACTGGATCGTCCTGACTCAGCTGACGAACAACAACGCCTCGGCCCTGGGCATCACCATGGCCCTGCAGATGGGCCCACAGCTCATCATGTTCCCCTTCGCGGGAGCGATCGCCGACAAGTTCTCCAAGCGCAGACTGCTCATGGTCACCCAGTCACTTCTGGGGGCCGTGGGCCTGCTGCTGTTCGTGCTCGTCATCACCGACACCATCGTCCTCTGGCACGTCTACATGACCGCGCTGGCACTGGGAATTCTGGCCACCCTCGACAATCCCTCACGGCAGGCCTTCGTCTCCGAGCTCGTCGGCGAGAAGCTCCTGCCCAACGCCGTCAGCCTCAACTCCGCATCGTTCAACGGAGCACGCATGATCGGCCCCGGTGTCGCAGGAGTCCTCACCGCGCTCATCGGTGCCGGACCGGTGTTCCTCATCAGCGGGCTCGGATTCGCGGCGACCCTGACGGTGCTCCTCCGTTTGGATCAGACCCGGCTGCACCCTTCGGGACGCCGCGGCAAGGGCGGGATTCTGGGCGGATTCAGTTACCTGCGACGGCGCCCTGATGTCACGATCGTGCTGGTCGTCCTGTTCATCGTCGCGACCTTCGGATTCAACTTCAACATCTACACGGCCACGATGGCCAAGGTCGAGTTCGGCAAGGATGCCAGCGGCTTCGGTTTGCTCAACTCCGTGATGGCGATCGGTTCTGTGACCGGGGCGCTGGTCTCGGCGAAGCGGGAGAAGCCGAGGCTGCGATTCATCTTCGGTGCGGCAGGCGGATTCGGTCTCGCCGTGGGAACAGCGTCCCTGATACCCAACTACTTTGTCTTCGCGGCCTCGCTGATGCTGGTCGGCTTCGCATCGCTGACGATGATGACCTCTGCCAATGCCTATGTGCAGACGACGACGCCCGCGCATTACCGCGGTCGGGTCATGGCGATCTATGCTGCCGTCGTCATGGGCGGCACACCGATCGGCGCTCCGTTGGCCGGCTGGGTCGCCGACACCTTCGGACCGCGGATGGCCATGGGCGTCGGAGCCGCCTCGGGCATCATCGCCTTCACCGTCGGACTGGTGTGGATGATCGTGTCGAAGAACCTGCGCTTGAGCTATGACCCCAAATCACGAATCCGCCTCCACGTCAGCTATCACGGTCGGCCCTGAGAGCTGAACTGTCCGTCAGCCCTGAACCGTCTGTGAGTTCTGTGCCCTCCCTGAGTCGCTCCCAGACCTGCATCGCCTAAAATCGGGGATACCCATGCGCATCAGGGAATCCATGGGCAACTGAGCGACAGATCGGACACACAGTGAACGCGGACATAATCACCTCGGTGCTGGTCGGACTGGCGATCCTCGTCGGCTGCCTCGGCATCATCGTGCCCATACTGCCGGGATCCATCCTCATCGGAATCGCCGTCTTGGTGTGGGCGATCGTCATCGGCGGACCGATGGCCTGGATCGTCTTCGCCATCGTCGCTGTCTTCGTCGCGGCGGGCATGAGCGCGTCCCTGGTGCTCACGGGCAGAAAGCTCAAGGACATGGATGTCCCCAACAAGTCGGTGCTTCTGGGCGGCGTCCTCGGCATCGTCGGCTTCTTCGTGATTCCGGTCCTCGGACTGCCGATCGGTTTCATCGCCGGTCTCTACCTCGCCGAATACCTGCGGATCAAAGAGGCGAAGGAGGCCTGGGACTCCAGTTGGGAATCACTCAAAGCGATCGGCATCGGCGCCGCCATCGAGTTCCTACTCGCACTGCTGGCCGCAATCACCTTCGGTATCGGCATCCTCATCCACTTCCTCGGCTGAGGGCCGGAGTCCACCTGCGCAAAAGGCACCATCAGCGAGGAAAGCAACTGTTGCAACACGGTGTTTTCGCACTGACGGTGCCTAGTGCCTGTTCTGTCCACCGCACCACGCACCGGCAGCGGCGCATCCTCCAGCTAGACGCTTCGCCTACAGACAGTTGAGCACCCCGCACTGTCAGTGCTGAAAGCACCCCCTGCAAAGGGGCGTTTCGGCACCGACAGT
>NZ_JAKDJU010000263.1 GCF_030453725.1 Brevibacterium picturae | reverse complement strand
GGCGGTGCCGTCGGCAGCCGGTCGCAGGTGGTGGACATCGCCTGCACTGACGCTGATGTCATTGTCGATGATGAGGTCGCCGCCGGCGTCGAGTCCGGTCGCTCGGCCGTACAGGTTGCTTCCATCGGGGCGTTCGACCCTGACCTGAGTCCCGAGCGTCACCATGTTCGCACACACCTCATTGCCGACCGCGCTGCGGCTGAAATCGTCATCGTCATACTCGGCAAGCTCCCTGTAGGCAGGAATCAGTGTGCTCAGAATCGAGATTAACAAGTCTTCATGAGCAACTTCTGAACCGTCCGTGTCCGTTTCGATAGCGATGGAACTCGCGCTCTCACGAGGCAGATCGTCAGGTTGCAGGCGGGTGTTGATCCCCATTCCCAGAACGATTCGCGGGCCTGTCGGCAGAGGTTCGACTCGGGCGAGGATTCCGCACAGCTTCTTCCCGTCTGCAGTCAGCACATCGTTGGGCCACTTGAGCACTGCCGGCACTCCCGCCTCGGCGATGGCCGCTCGCACCGCTTCCCCGGCGATCAGCGGGATCCACCCCCACGAGTCGAAGACGGCACCGGGCTCCAAAACGATCGAGAACGTCAGTGAACGACGGGCGGGCACCGTCCAGGTCCGCCCCAGCCGTCCGTGGCCGGCATTCTGATGATCGGTACCGCAGACGCAGAACTGGGCGGGCGCCTCGGCGAGGTCGGTGGCGTCTGAGGCAGCGATCCGGCGCGTGCGATCGGTGGGGTCATCGGCGAGCGTGGACTGCCCCCGCACCAGTGAAGCCAGCTCGTCATTCGTCGACGAGCACACGTCGTCCCAGATGATCACCGGTAGGTCGAGGTCGCGGGCCGCGGCCTTGCGGCGAAGGGATTCGACATCGACGAGGAAGGGACTGTGTTGGCTGTTCACCAGTCCACTTTAGATTCTTTTGGCGGGAGTGCACAATGATCGCACCGGGCGTCGTTATTGTGGAGGCATGACGGATACCCCACGAACAACAGGTGAGCGCATCGACGCTTTCGTCCAGCGCCGGGATGCGGCCCACACCGGCAATGAGAGGTCGGTGGCCAACCAGCACAAGCGCGGCAAGCAGACCGCTCGCGAACGCATCGAAGCGCTCCTCGACGAGGATTCGTTCCAGGAGATCGACGAATTCGTCCGCCACCACAATCACCAGTTCGGCATGGAGAACAACCGCCCCGACGGTGACGGTGTGGTGTGTGGTCTGGGCACGATCGAGGGCAAGACCGTGGCCGTGTTCGCCCACGACTTCACGGTCCTCGGCGGCTCCCTCGCCGAGGCGAACGGTCGCAAGATCGTCAAGGTCCAGAAGCTCGCCATCAAGTTGGGCTGCCCCATCATCGGCATCAATGACTCCGGTGGCGCCCGGATCCAGGAGGCTGTGGGCTCGATCGCCCTGTTTGCGGAGATCTTCCGCCTCAACGTGGCGTCCTCCGGCGTCATCCCGCAGATCTCTCTGATCATGGGGCCCTCGGCCGGCGGCGCGGTGTACTCCCCCGCGCTCACCGACGTCACGATCATGGTCGATCAGATCAGCCACATGTACATCACCGGGCCCGACGTCATCAAGACCGTCACCGGCGAGGAGGTCGGCCATGAGGACCTCGGCGGCGGCCGAACGAACAATACCGTCTCCGGCAATGCCCACTACCTGGCCAGCGACGAGGAGGACGCACTGAACTACACGCGTGACCTGCTCTCGTTCCTGCCGCAGAACAACCTCGACCCCACCGATGCCGACGAGTTCGAATCGGATCTGACCACTGTTCCTGAGGACGAGGCGCTTGATTCGCTCATGCCGGATTCACCCTCACAGCCCTACGACATCCTCGACGTCGTCACCACAGTCCTCGACGACGCGGAGTTCCTGCAGGTCTCCGAACTCTTCGCTCCGAACATCGTCACCGGCTTCGGTCGTGTCGAAGGAGTCAGCGTCGGCGTCATCGCGAACCAGCCGATGCAGCTGGCGGGAACACTGGACATCGATGCCTCTGAGAAGGCCGCACGCTTCGTGAGACTCTGCGATGCGTTCAACATTCCGATCCTCACTTTCGTCGACGTGCCCGGTTTCCTGCCCGGCACGGACCAGGAGTTCAGCGGCATCATCCGCCGCGGGGCGAAGCTCATCTACGCCTACGGCGAAGCAACGGTTCCCCTGGTCACACTCATCACTCGCAAGGCCTACGGCGGAGCGTACTGCGTCATGGGCTCGAAGCAGCTGGGCGCGGACATCAACCTCGCGTGGCCCAGTGCCCAGATCGCGGTCATGGGTGCTCAGGGTGCTGCGAACATCGTCTACAGACGCAAGCTCAAGGCCGCCGGTGAAGCCGGCGAGGACGTCGATGCGCTGCGTGACGAGCTGATCCAGGATTACGAGGATGCACTGCTGAACCCGTATCTTGCTGCCGAAGAAGGGTATATCGACGCGGTGATCAAGCCCAGTGAGACCCGGAGCCGGATCGTGCGCAGCCTGCGGGCGCTGAAGAACAAGCACGTTGACGCTCCCACGCGCAAGCACGGTAACATCCCACTATGAGTCAGGAAGCACAGCAATACCCTGCCGAGGTCGCGGACGACGCCGCTCCCAGCGACCTTCCCGCCTCGGTCGAGGACCGGACGCAGGTGCGCGCGCACGACGGCGAACCCGTCAGCGATGACATGGCCGGCGCCGCAGCGGTGGCGGCCGTGGTTGCGATCCGTCAGGTGGCCCTCGCCTACGCTGCCAATCAGGCCGCGGCGGCGGATCAGAGGGAGACGACGAAGCGTGAGCGCGCCGGATTCAATGCTCCGCGCCGCAATGTGCGCCGACGTCTCCCTCAGACCTGGACGCAGACGCTGGGTCGCTGAACCGACGGATGCGCTTCGGGCGCCGACAGTTGAAATGTAGGCGGCCCCAAATTTGCGCCGGGGGGGGGGGCGACCCGAGGGCGGTCGAAGGGGTGGGGGGGTGGCGTGGCA
>NZ_JAKDJU010000262.1 GCF_030453725.1 Brevibacterium picturae | reverse complement strand
GCGCGCGACCGGAAGCACAGCCGCTGTCCCCAGACACAGTGTCGGAATCCCATCGGCACCCCCGTAGGGTGATGGTTCGCGGGGAGTAGTCGACCGGCACACGAGTCCGAAAGCCCATTGACTTTCGGCCCGTAGCGATTCGAATATGCAAGGGACGGTCTACAGCATCGTAGGCAGACGAGCTACTTTGCCGGTTTCACGTGAAACGACCGGAGTTGGGGACTCAGTTGTACGCTTTGATCTGCGCGAGGCTAAGCGTGCCCGTTTCGGGATCTGAGTCTTCTCGGACATACAGCCTCTGCAGCCCGGCAGCAATCCCATCGGCAATCGCATTGCGAACGTTAGCATCCTGAAGATTCTCGAGATCGTCAGCGTTGGTGAGGTAGCCGGCGACGACGTGGACCTTGGGAGTACGCAGTCGCTTCAGCGAGGACCAGGTCCGTGCGTGGCTCCTGCAGTCCCTCATCCCCGTTCGTGCTGCGAGCTCACTCTGGATCAGCTGTGCGAGGCGTGCACCGGTAGGTGAGTTGATATCGGGATGAGTCTCATGACCGAAGAAGAATGTTGCTATTCCGTTTGCGTCTTTCGACTTGTTGATGTCTGCTGTGACGGTGATGACCGCAGAAGCACCGAGCTGATCCGCCTTGTTGACGTCGACCGCGTCGCCTTGGAGCACAATGGCTCCGGCTCCGACTGCTTCCAGCCGTCCAGCAAGCAGGCTTGCTATATTTGTGGTGATGGTACGTTCGGTGTCCGCTTGCTCGGCGGTCATTGGCAAAGTCTCGAAATCTACAACTGTAGTTGCAGCCTCGATGACGAAGGTTCGTCCGGCGAGCGATGTTCCTGATGCCGCGACTCTGGCTCGCTCTTCAAGAGCGAAGAGGTTGCCCGTGTCTTGCTTTCGATCGATGGCGTCGAGCCCGCGCAATGTCTGAGGCCCTGCTACACCGTCGACCTTGGTGCCGAGACTCATCTGGAGCTCTTTGACTGCGGACTCGGTGATTGCCGAATATTCTGCGTCCTTGCGGGCCGCATAGAATCCGAGTCCCGCAAGAGTGCGCTGCAGTTTGAGTACATCATCACCCGCAAGGACCCTGACAGGGTCATAGCGGAGTACTCGGTCGCCTAGCTGATATCGAGCCCGCTCGAGTTCGGAAAAGGTCTCAGTGCCCATCACACCGTCGCAGAGGATTCCTCGCACCTGTTGGAACTGGCGGACCCCGAGTTCGAAAGCCCGATCGAACTCGAACGATTCGGCCTGACCGACATTGAGTCCCAGGCGAGCCATCTGAGACTTGATGTTGGGCAACACCTCAGAGCTGTCCCCGCGTGAAAACTGCGGGTGTGGGTTGTGAGTCAATGCCATGCCAATCTGCTGTGCGAAGTTCTGAAGTGGTTCCTGTCTGCCATGTGGATAGACCGAAGGCGCCCGTTGATCGTACAACAGGCGCCTTGGAATTCGATCAGATGAAGTCGGAGAGCTCATCTTCCAGCGCCGGCTTGGGCCGAGCACCGATGATGGTCTTGGCTACTTCACCATCCTTGAAGACGTAGAGCGCAGGAATCGAGGTGATCCCGTACTTGCTCGCGATCTCGAGGTTCTCGTCAGTGTTGACCTTGACGACGTTGAGCTTCTCGGTGTTCTCTTCGGCGATCTGGTCAACGATCGGGCTGACCATACGGCAGGGACCGCACCAGGGGGCCCAGAAATCGACGAGCACTGGCTTGTCTGACTTCAAAACGGTCTCTTCGAACGTGGCATCAGTGACTTCTGTCGACATGAGCAACCTTTCTCTTAACGATGTTGTCTAGCGGAAACAGCCGTTGTGCCGGTTTCATTCCCCTTCGTTGTCTGTCTGCCTTACACAGCCACACACATCGTGCGCCTCGTAGGAAACGAATTCCTCCGGCGGAGGGAGTATCAGGAGGCGACGGGAGCTGTGACCTGCGAAGCCTCGGCGACGGCTTGAGCTTGCTTGGTCACAGCCTCCAGATCGGCGAGGTAATGCTCGGCATCGAGGGCAGCGGAGCAACCTGTTCCGGCAGCTGTGATGGCTTGCCTGTAGACGGAATCGATGACGTCGCCCGCGGCGAAGACGCCTTCGACCGCCGTCTTCGAGGTACGTCCTTCGACATTGAGATATCCGTCAGGACGCAGCGAGAGCTGATCGTCGAAGAGACTGGTGCGAGGATCGGAACCGATTGCCACGAACATGCCGGTAACAGGCAGCTCGGAGGTCGCGCCGGTGACAGTGTTACGAACCGTGAGACCCGTCAGCGAATCTTCACCATGTATTTCGGCGACCTCACTGTCGAGGAAGTACTCGAGCTTTTCATCGGCAGCTGCCCGGTCCTGCATCGCCTGTGAAGCTCGAAGCTCCTGGCGACGGTGGATCAGAGTCACCTTGGACGCGAATCGAGTGAGGAAAGTTGCTTCTTCGAGAGCGGAGTCACCACCGCCGACAACGGCGATGTGCTGGTTTCGGAAGAAGAATCCATCACAGGTTGCACACCAGCTGACACCGTGGCCGGACAGCTTCTTCTCGTTGGGAAGGTTGAGTTCGCGGTATGCGGAGCCTGTGGCGAGGATGACGGCCTGAGCCGTGTAACTGGCGCCGAGCGCCGTTTCGATCTGATGTGCGCCGGGATTCAGATTGAGCGTTGCGACGTCGTCGTAGATCACCTCGGCGCCGAATCTCTCAGCTTGCTCGCGCATGCTCTCCATGAGTTCCGGCCCCTGTACGCCAGCGGGGAATCCTGGGTAATTCTCCACGTCAGTGGTGTTCATGAGTTCGCCACCGGCCGTCACGGAACCTGCGATGACCACGGGCGAAAGATTCGCACGAGCCGCGTAGACAGCAGCGGTGTACCCAGCCGGGCCCGACCCGATGATCACCAATTGTGTATCAGTCATGTGACAATTCCCTGTTTCTGCTCGCTGTGTTCTCAGTGCCCCACTCAACGGCGGCACAGATTGCCTATCGTACGTGTAACGGTACGG
>NZ_JAKDJU010000261.1 GCF_030453725.1 Brevibacterium picturae | reverse complement strand
CTCGCTCGTGTTCGGCAACGGCGGGGACGGCGGATTGTCGGCCGGTCTCGCTCGCGGTCCACGCCAAGGGAAGCCTTTGACCCGCATGGATGGGAATGTCGGTTCGTCCAGCGAGTTCGAGCCAACCCTGAGCATTGGAGACGACCTGTGCGGTGGGCACATTCCCGCCCGAGGCAGCGATGCCGATGATGTCGACGTCGTCCTGGCACAGCAGGTAGCCGAGGGCGAGAGCATCGTCGATTCCGGGATCACAGTCGAGGAACAGCGGCAGTTCGGATGGCATGGGCTCTATTCTGCCGGAGTATTGCATGCTGCTGTCACCAAGGGCTCATTCGTGTCCAGTTGGCGCAGGGCTGGGTCGATCCTCGGCGCACGAACTGGCAGCACAGATAGACGATCTTCGCTGGTGGCTCTTTGATCCCGAACTCTGCAGGCTGTCCCACGGGCTCCTGGACTTCGAAACCGGTGCCGATGACTTCCCCGTAGGCGGCACCGGTCACCCACGGGCGGGAGGAGAAGGCGTATGCGTTGTTGAATATTTCGCAGTCACAGCAGCAGGCGCCCATGCTTCCCAGCCGTTCCATCAGCGCAGTGGCCCTGGGTGCTGTTCGGTCTCGAAACGTCAGTGCGAAGCGATGCGTTCCATCACATCCGAACTCGCCGAGCTGGCGGAAGACGTAGCAGACCAAGCACTCCCCCGCCCGCGGTGTGAGAATGCGGGACGATGCGGCGTCGACGATGGTTCTGACTTCTGATTCCATCATGTCTTTGTCCATGCGGCAACGATTCCAGACGGCACTGACATGAACTGTCGTCAAACCGTTCCGGCGACCGATAACTGTACTATTTATGCTGATGAGGGCCCTGGCGGGCTGCGTGCGCATAGAATCGGGTCATGAGCATTCTTGTCGTCGGTGAGGCTCTCATCGACATCGTCAGCACGACCGGTTCACCGGATCGCTATGCCCCGGGCGGGGCGCCGGCGAATGTCGCCCTCGGTCTGGGCCGCCTCGGCTCTGAGGTCGAACTGCTCACTGACGTCGGCGATGACTTCCACGGCGGGTTCATTCTGGCTCATCTGCGGGAGTCGAACGTCAGGGTGCACGCCCGCCCGACGGGCTCGACCTCGACGGCGCGGGCCCTGCTCTCGGCGGACGGGTCGGCCGAGTACGAGTTCTCACTGCGCTGGGCACCTGAGACCTCTTTGGTCGATGGCGCCGAATGGTCGGCGATCCATGTCGGCTCGATTGCCGCGTTCCTCTCCCCCGGAGCCGAGGCAGTCGACTCCCTTCTCCAGCGCGGTCGAATCTCCTCGGCTCTGCTGAGCCTCGATCCCAACATCCGTCCCACCATCATCGGGGAACATCGGCCGGCACTGGCACGATTCGAGGCACTCGCCTCGCGGGTGGATGTGGTCAAGCTCAGTGATGTCGACGCGGATTGGCTCTATCCGGGACTCAGCGCCGAGTCCCAGGTGGATCGGGTCATTGGTCTCGGAGCTCGGCTGGTCGTTCTCACCTGCGGATCGGATGGGGCACTCCTCTCGACCGCCTCGGCGAGGGTGAGGACACAGGCACACGAAGTCGAGGTGGCGGACACGATCGGTGCGGGCGATTCCTTCATGGCCTCTCTCGTCCACGACCTGCAGAACCCGAGGTCGCGAATCGAGGGCATGGACGAGGACGAACTCAGACGCCTCGGCGAGAATGCCTCACGACGGGCGGCTGTCACGGTCGCTCGCGCCGGCGCTGATCTGCCCTGGGCCAGCGAGGAAGGTTCCTAGCTGCTCGAGTGCGATTCTGTGGCCGTTGCGGCTGCCCTCGATCATGTCCTGCCCGACGAAGGAGACGACCTGGTCGACGATCGAGACAGACGTCCCCGCGGGGACGTCGTCGAAGAACCAGGAGATCAGCCCCGAAGCAAGGAGATCGTCACCGTGCCAGACGGTTTCCGTCTGGACCGCGAACGACTGCTCTTCGACGGCGACATAGGTCACGATCGCTGAGAACTGCAGCTGCCCCGGGGCACCGCAGCGGTATTCGGCGCTTCCACCTGAACGGAAGTCGTCATTGTCGTAGACCAGCGCTTCGCCGGCAGGAACGCTCCACTGCTGTCTCGACCGCGTGTCGGCGAATGCCGCCCAGACGTCCCCACGGGGACGCGGGATCTCCGTGTCCAGGTGCAGTGTTTCGGTCAATGGCTTCATCGGCTGCCTCTCCTCACTCACCGGAGAACACGATTCGGTTGCCGTCGGGGTCGGCCACCTGAAGGATTCGCTGACCACCACCTGGCTGCGGACCGCCGTGTTCGATGCTGGCAGAAGACAGCCGGTCGACCAGGGCGTCGAGGTCGGACTCCCCGAAGACCACCGTCGAACAACCGGCGCGCTGGGGTTCTGCCCATACTTGGATTCCGAATCCCTCCGCGAAATGCCATTCGAGCAGTCCGGGCATCGCAGTGGCATCCGCGTCTCGTCCGAAGAGTCTCGTGTACCAGTCGCGGGCACGACTCTGGTCGTTGACGGTGGCATTGGCCATGATTCCGGTGAACATGATCGCCCCTTCGAGATCGCATGATGTGTGTAGTTGCAGATTGCAATCACTCGCATCATGCAATCACAGATGTTCCGGCACCACAAGCCCCTTCGAAGGCTCACCCTCCGAACGGAGCCAAGGAAAACCGACCCCAGGCGAGGAAGGCGAAGGCGAGCAGAAACGCGACGTCGCCGACCATCCGCCCCCACTCGCTGCGACGGAATCTCGTCGTTGCCGCGCCCGCCATCACCAACATGAGACCGCAGGCAACCAGCGGGGACAGAAAGGGCAGAACCCCCACAAGCGGCGGGACCACCAGCCCGATCACACCAACGATCTTGATCGTGCCTATCGCCTTGACATGACCGGCACCGAAATCATCGACCCAGTGCTGGCTGCTCCCCAGTGAGCGATAGCGTTCCTTTGTGAGGATGATCTGGCTGGCTCCCCCGACACCGAATGCCAGGGCGAGCACTCCGGCGAGG
>NZ_JAKDJU010000260.1 GCF_030453725.1 Brevibacterium picturae | reverse complement strand
GGGCGTTGGCGGTGTCGGCACGGGGCGGCTGACTGAGGGGCTCGGCGGAGCGGGAGACAGCCGCAGAATCGGTGTGACCGAGGACACTCGATATCGTTTTGCATTCTCCGAAACGGTTGGGATAAGCTTAACGTCGTTGCCCCGGGGGAATCCGAGGACAACCTGGGCCCCCATCGTCTAGAGGCCTAGGACACCGCCCTTTCACGGCGGCGACACGGGTTCGAATCCCGTTGGGGGTACGGTGTAGGATTGGAAAGTCCGACACCACAACGGATAGAATAGTTACACCAGTTAGGCCCTGTAGCGCAGTTGGTTAGCGCGCCGCCCTGTCACGGCGGAGGTCGCCGGTTCGAGTCCGGTCAGGGTCGCGGAGCACAAAGGCTCTTCTTCGGAAGGGCCTTTGTTTCTCTCAGCGTACTTCGGTATGTTGTCGGCCTGGCTCTGTAGCTCAGTTGGTAGAGCGTTCGACTGAAAATCGAAAGGTCACCGGATCGACGCCGGTCGGAGCCACCAAGCAACGAAAACCCTCGCCGCGGCGGGGGTTTTCGTGTGTCCGCAGCCCGTTCTGTCGGCGTCCCCTCCCGCAAATACCCAAAGGAACCATGCGCACTCCCCTGCTTCTCCCACTCCTCGTCTCACTTACCCTGCTCGCCGGCTGCCAAGGCGGATCGGGCTCAGGCTCTGCCGACAGCGGCGCAGACGAGGCTGGTTCAGCTTCGGCCGATAAGAGCAGCGGCTCCAGCAAAGGCGGCTCAAGCGAAGACGACGACGGCCTGATCCGTGACGCGCACCGGCTTAAGAGTGATGAGGAGTGCGGGTCCGACGCCACCTGCAGCCGAAGCGTGCTGGGCCAGCTCGTCGACGAACTCAAACTCAAGTGTGAAGAACCCACCCTGGGCGACTCTTGGACGTACGTCTACCTCGAAAACACCAGCCGCCCCTCGACCGAGACCGCAGAATGCCGCGAGCCTCTGGTCATGCTGGAAGCACCGATCGATGACTCCGGCACCGCCGTCGACTGGTCCATCGACGAGGAAACTGGCGGCGACTTCTACCACCCGGATTTCGACTCCCTGGTCAACGGAGCCTCCGGCACGGTCACCATGGTGACCGGCGAACATGACGGACACCCATGGAGAGCCGTCGGCGAGCATCGCCTGGTGGAGAAATTGGCGAAACTGCCGGGCACCGAGTCACTGCCGATCGGTGAACCCTGAGACCTGAGCATTGACGCCTGCCATGCTCTTCGGGCCGACCCATAGGGGTACTGCAATATTTGAGGCACCCACATGGATCAGACGCTCACCAACATTGAGAAGGATCTCGGAGCGGAGGCCTGGATGCGGATTCAGCGCACATCGACAGCTCACTCACCGTCACTCACAGGACCGGCTCTCCCGGACAGCCGCACTCGCCGGATTCGCTCATCGGCTTTGCGGTCCGGCCTGACGCCAACAGGGAACCCTCTGTGATTGCAAACACGTGTACTGTACAGTAACTTTGGTTCAACGAACTCACCGTTGAGACCACATGATGCAAAGGAGCAACCACATGAAACGTGGAACACAGATCGCCGGTGCACGGGTGCTGATCACCGGTGCAGGCAGCGGAATCGGACGCCTGATGGCCCTCGACGCCGCGGCACGTGGAGCCGCAGAGGTTCTGATCTGGGATCTCTCGGCTGAAAGCGGAAAGCGCGTTGCCGATGAGATCGCGGCGACCGGATCGCACGCCCGCTCGTTCACGGTCAACGTGGCCGACTCCGACCAGGTTGCCCTCATCGCAGAGGACACCGGACCAGTCGACGTCCTCGTCAACTGCGCTGGAATCGTCACCGGCAAGAAGCTGCTGGACGCAGATGAGGATGCCATCCGACGCGTCTACGACGTCAACGTCCTCGCCTTGTACTGGACGACACGTGCCTTCCTGCCCGGAATGCTCGAACGTGACCGCGGCAGCGTGGTCACCATCTCCAGCGCCGCAGGATTCACCGGTGTGGCCAAGCAGACCGACTACTCAGCCAGCAAATTCGCCGCGCTGGGCTTCACCGAGTCCCTGCGGAACGAGCTGCGCACCGACGGCAGCAACATCGGAACTCTCGTCGTGTGCCCGTTCTACATCAACACCGGCATGTTCGAAGGCGTCACCACGAAGTTCCCCCGCCTTCTGCCCATCCTCGAGGAGAACCACGTCGCCTCCAATGTCCTCGACTCCATCGAATCCGGGCGCGAACAGCTCGTCATGCCCTCACTGGTCCGCCTGCTGCCGGCCATGCGATTACTGCCGACACGGACCTTCGACCGAGTGCTGGACTTCCTCGGGGTCAACAAGACCATGGACCACTTCACCGGCCGCCGGCCCGTGTCTCCAGAGCCGAACACTGCTTCGCCGGCCGCCGAGCTGAATTCCGTCGAAGGCGCCGCCACGCACCCCTGACGAGGGACACGGCCTCCTCCTCTCATTGCCCCACGCCTGCTGGGTGGACAATGAGAGGAGGAGCAGCGTCACGATGGCCGCTTGCACAGCGACGCTGAGCAGAAGAGCCTGAGCAGGAGAGGCCGAGCATCAGAGCCTGCCCGGAAGGAGGACGCGATGGCCGTCACTGACCTGGTCCTCGAAGGCGGAGGAGCGAAACTGCCCGGACTCGTCGGTGCGGTCAATGCGCTGACCTCGGCCGACTATTCCATCCACCGCATCGCCGGAACCTCAGCCGGCGCAATCGTGGGCGCACTGACCACCGCGGGCATTCCGCCGGAGAGCCTCATCGAGACGGTCCTGGGCAAGGACTTCACCGACTTCGAAGATCTCAACCCGGCCTCCGGCCTCGTGCCGTGGCTCGGGAAGATCCAGGGGCTGCTGTTCCACAAGGGCATGTACCTGGGCACCGCACTCCACGACTTCCTTGACGACATCCTCACCTCACAGGGCATCCGCACCTGGGGAGACCTCCGCCTGGACGACCCCGACAGCGCGCTCCCCCCGGAGCGGCAGTACCGGCTCGTCGTCATCGTCTCCGACGTCTCCCGCGGCCG
>NZ_JAKDJU010000259.1 GCF_030453725.1 Brevibacterium picturae | reverse complement strand
CGGCCCGCTGAGCTGAGTCGGCCCTGGACGGAGCGCATCACCGCAGGGCAGTCACCTGCCCGCGGCGATGTCCCGGACGTGGGAGCGTGCGGACTCTGCCAGGCCGCGGCGCAACTGTGCGAAGAGTTCGACGCTCCTCATTCCGGGCCAATCTGGCGGCAGGGCGCTGGCGGGAAGGCCCGGATCGACGTAGGGAATGGTCTTCCAGTCGTCGACGCAGCGCAGCCACAGGACGAATGCCTCGCGAAGGTCGGCAGGCGGCTGAGGGGACGCCGCCCGCTGTGTTCGAGGTTCGTGCTGTGGTCGCAGTGCGTCCGGGACATACTGTTCGTACCGGCCGAGGAACTCGGTGTGCCTGGCCGCAAGCCTGTCCAGTTCCCACCACTGTGCGGCCGCCTGAGCGAAGGGCTCGCCGGTCAACGGTGTCTGGGTGATGAAGATCGTCGCCCGCTCTCGGACCTCGAGGGTCTCCAAGGCATCCTCGACCTCGGCGCGCAGATGGCCGGGGGCGATCCACAGTCCATCGGTGACCGCACCGAAGCCCAGCCCCGTCAGCGCTCGGCGCAGCTGAACCCGTTTCGACCGGTCCACCTCGGGCAGGGAATAGGACACGAGGCACCAGGGCTCGTCATCCTTCTGACCGCGGTAGGAGAAGATCCTCCGATCCCCGCGCTCAAGCTCAGTCACGGCCGCGGGATCCAAACGATATCCCGCGACGCCCTCCCGCTTCTCGCCGATGAGCAGCCCTTTGCCCTTGAGCCGCGACAGGGCACTGCGGGTCGAGGAATTCGAGACACCGGCGGTGGCCAGGAGCTCGAGCAGAGCCGCGACCCGGATCCACCCGCCCAGGTCTCGCAGGTGGAGTCCGACGAAGGTCCGCAGCAGGGAGGTGGGGTTGCCGGGGGCCGGTTCGAGATCGACGATCGGGCTCAGAGCCCCGGACAGCCGGTCGCTGAGTTCTGGCTGCCCGCCGTGGTCGTTCCGGTCGCGGTGCCGGGGCCGTTCTCGATGCCGGTGCGAATGTCGAAGAGTTCTGGGAAGAACGTGAGATCGAGCGCCTTCTGCAGGAACCCGACGCCGCTCGATCCGCCGGTGCCGCGCTTCATGCCGATGATCCGCAGCACCGTGCGCATGTGGCGGTAACGCCAGAGCTGGAAGTTCTCCTCGAGATCGACGAGCTCTTCACAGCTCTCGTACTCCAGCCAGTAGGTTTCCGGGTTCTCGTAGATGATCCGGAAGGTGTCGAGGAGCTCCTCGTCGAAGGTGTGTGCCACGCTCACGTCCCGATCGAGCAGACGCTGTGGAACCGGGAGTCCGCGGCGGGCGAGGAAGCGCAGGAACTCGTCGTAGACGCTCGGCTCGTTGAGGTATGTCTCGAGCTGCGCGCGGGCTTCGGGTTCGCCGTCGAAGACCTGCAGCATATCGGCGTTCTTGTTGCCGAGCAGGAACTCCACGGCCCGGTACTGCCAGGATTGGAAGCCCGATGACCTGCCGAGTTCGTCGCGGAACCCGACGTATTCGCTCGGGGTCAGTGTCGCGAGGACTGACCATTGCTCGGTCAGGGTCTTCTGAATGTGTTTGACGCGGGCGATGCGCTTGAGCGCGAGCTGGAGCTGGTCACTCGCGATGAGCCTGCGGGCATCGAGGAGTTCGTGGATGACGAGTTTGAACCAGAGTTCCGTGGTCTGATGCTGGATGATGAACAGCAGCTCGTCGTGGTGGACCGGTTCGCTGACCGGATGCTGGGATGTCAGCAGACGGTCGAGGCTGAGGTAGGACCCGTAGGTCATCGTCGACCGCAGGTCCGTGTGGATGCCCGCTTCGAGATCTCGTTCATTCTTCTGGGCAGTGGAGTCGTCATGAGTCATGACCGCCACTCTATTGCACTTTCAGTCCGGACGGACTAGTTGTGCAACAACGATCGGCGCCGAGGGGCTGTCGCACCTGGGCATCACCGTCAGTCGGCACCGGGCCTGCGTCGTTGCGGTTCGGCGATCGCGCGGACCTGCTCGACGAGGCTCTTCCACTCCCCCGGCATGTCCGCCTCACCGAAGCGCACAAGACCGAAGCGACTTTCGATGGCATAGACATAACGATCCGCTCCCCCCTGGGATCCGACCTCCGCGCCGGCTTCACCCCCGGCACCGCCGGCCGCCTCGGGCTGCGAGCTGCCCTGCCACGGGAGTTCGGCCACCTTCGGTCCGATACTCTCCCGGTGTTCGCTCGAGTCGATGTCGAGGTCCCACACGAGCAGGAGTCCGCCGATCCCACCGCTGCGCTCGACGATGAGATGACCGAATCCGCCCCCGTCATTCACCAACTGCTCCCCACATTTCCTCGACCTGCTGCCCGGGTGACGCCGACGGCATCCCAGCTCTGGACGAGGGCGTCGTGGACGTCGGATCCCTCACCGAAGGCGGCAACCGCCTCGGCGACGGTCAGGGCCGCGAAGCCCGCGAAGTCGGTGCGCGTGGTGATGTCGGATCCGGTCAGCACGGCGTACCAGACCTGGCCGACGGTCTCCCATGCCTGACCGCCGAGGCGGGTCGCCGCGAGCGCGAAGGCGCGGTTGGGGATGCCGGAATTGAGATGGACGCCGCCGTTGTCCGATTCCGTGGTGACGAAGTCGTCCATATGGCCGGGCTGCGGGTCCTTGCCGAGCACATCGTCGTCGTAGGCGGTGCCGGGCGCGAGCATGGAGCGCAGCGCCTGGCCGGTGACCTCGGGGGTGAAGATTCCGGCACCGATGAGCCATGTGGCGTCACCGGCGTCCTGTCCGGAATCGTGCTGTTCGGTCAGGGCACCGAACACGTCGGCGCAGTGCTCATTGAGCGCACCGGGCTGCCCGAAGTACTCGAGATCGGCAGTATGGCTGATGACCCCGTGGCTGAGTTCGTGGCCGATGATCGACAGCGACCCGGTGAAGCCGGTGAAGACCTCGTCGTCCCCGTCGCCGAAGACCATGAGGCGTCCGTCGAAGAAGGCGTTGTCGTAGTCCTGGCCGTAGTGGACGCTGGCGATGAGCGGCATCCC
>NZ_JAKDJU010000068.1 GCF_030453725.1 Brevibacterium picturae | reverse complement strand
TGAAGACGGAGCCGCCATGATGACCACTGAGCACACTCGCCCGCCTGCGGACACGAAGGCTGCGGGCACGACGGCTGCGGACACGGCGCCCGCGGACACGATCATCCATCACGCTGTCATCCTTGACGGCGACCCGCGCAGCTTCACCGCGGAGCTCGCCGATGACTGGCTCGCCGAGGCGGGGGGAACTGTCATCGCACGCGGTCGCGGTGCGGGCTGGCAGGGTCTGGCCGCCTCGGCGAGGACACAGGTCATTGACGCCGAGGGCGCGTACCTGTCCCCCGCCTATGTCGACATCCATTGCCACGGGGCCGGCGGCTCCAGCGCCGAGGACGGGGAAGCCGGACTCGCCGAGGTGCTCGACGTCCACCACCGGCACGGAACCCGGGCGCTCGCCCTGTCCTTCGTCTCGGACACCATCGAAGGTCTCTGCGACTCCCTGTCCGCCGGAGCCGGACTCGTCCGAGACAATCCGAATGTGCTCGGTCTGCATGCCGAAGGACCCTTTCTGTCTCCGGATTTCAAGGGCGCGCACGCACCCGAGGTGCTCACCGCACCCACACCCGAGGCCGTCGAATCGATCCTCGCCGCCGCCGACGGGGCGCTGGCCCAGATCACGATCGCCCCTGAACTGCCGGGTGCATTCGAGGCGATCTCACGGTTCGCCTCGGCGGGGGTGAGCGTGGCCATCGGGCACACCGCGGCCGGGTACGAGGAAGCGGCGCGCGCCTTCGACGCGGGGGCGAGCATCCTCACCCACACGTTCAATGCGATGCCGGGAATCCACCACCGAGCACCCGGTCCGATCCTCGCCGCCGTCGAGGCGGGACACGTCACGCTCGAACTCATCAACGACGGTGTGCATGTGGTGCCCGCTCCAGCACGGATGCTGGCGAACCTGGCACCCGGGAGGGTCGCGCTGATCACCGATGCCATGGCCGCGACGGGCATGGCCGACGGGCGTTACATGCTCGGGACCCTGCCGGTGCAGGTGGAGGATTCCGTGGCACGACTGCTGAACGAGGACGGTTCGACCGGTTCCATCGCCGGCTCGACCCTGACCATGGATCATGCGGTGATGGCAGCGGTGGCCGAGGTGGGCATGAGCCCGCTTGAGGCGGTTCAGGCTGCGAGTCTGGTGCCGTTGCGGGCACTGGGACTCATCGCCGCTGACGAGCACAGTCTGCTGCGAGTCGGACAGCCTGCGGAGTATCTGCTGCTGAACGCGGACATGAGCATCCGGGCTGAGAACATGGCACGATAGGAGACATGGATGCCCTGCTTCTCATCGACACCGACGACGCCAGCTACACCTCCGACGAGAACGCCGAGATCTTAGTCGACATCGTCGGCCGCACTCGCGCGGTCGGCGGTGTGCTCATCTTCGCCTCGACGACGGATGGCCTCGACGACATCGACGATGAGGAACTGTCCATTTTCGTGCCCGACGAGGAGGATCTCGTGTTGCGCTCCGAGAGCCCCGACGTCTTCGAAGGCATCAGCGATCTGGCCCCGGGCCTCCACGACATGGCCATTGATCGCATCGTCATCGCCGGTGGGGACATCACCGGCGGAGACGCCGACGGCGAGGACACTCAGGGCGGTGCGGACGACTCTGACCTCGCCGGTGCACCAGGTACCGCTGGTGCCGGTGACGTGCCGGGATCCGTGCGGGCCTCGGCGATGGCAGCACTGGTCTGCAACTTCGACGTCATCGTCCTCTCCGACGCAGTGATCGACCCCGACGGTCAGCCGGTGACCTGGCTGGGTGCGGCCGAAGAGGCCGGAGCCATGGTGAAGAAGACCGCTGATACCTGGCTGAGGATGTAGTTCGTTCGGCAATGAGTGAGTGGCGTTGTGGCGTCCGCGCCATCATGGTTCTACACTGAGTAGAAGATTTGAGTTCCTTGAGGCTCGACCATGATGCCATGCGTGCGGGCAGCCCATTGAGAGGAGGGCCATGACCGGATCGAACAAGTCGGTACGTGCTCTCTTCGCCGCGCTCATGACGACCTTGCTGGCTGTGCTCATGCACGTCGGCGCCGGCGGCACGGCGTCTCTCCTCGGCATCTCGATCGTCTTCGTCATCGTCCTGTGGGCCGCAATGATCCTCGCCGGCAGGCGCCTCGGGTATCTGGCTCTGGGATCGCTGCTCGGTCTGGGCCAGATCCTCATGCACCTGTCGATGGGCTGGTTCACCGCAGCACCTGCCTCCACCGTTGCCTCGGCGACCGGAATGGCCATGGGCCACCAGCACATGAATCACGGGACCGGCACCTTGGACCTGGGCCAGACCACGACGATGTCCCATCCGATGTCGCACATGGCCGGTGACGGCTCGAGTGCGAGTCTGGCCATGGTGGCCGCCCACGCCGCCGCGGTCATCGTCACCGCAGTGATCCTCAAACGCGGCGAAGACATCATTCTCACCATTCTGCAGCTGGCGCTGGGGCCGATAGCCACCGCACTCCGGTCGCTCGCCGAGGCGGTCGGGGTCCTGGCAGAATTCCCTGCCCGGCTCGTCCAGGGCGAGTTCCACCTGCCTCAGGCCATCACCTCCGCCGTCGTCGGCCCCAACTACCGACGCGGACCGCCCGCACTCGTCTGAACGCAGAACTTCACCAGCGGCGGATACACCGCCGACCCTTGGCGGATTCACCGCCGCGCCCATACATCATCGGTGACAGCCGAACACCGTCGTCGACGAACCGTCGACGATCGTGTCCGCCTGCACCGACACACTGAAAGTGCAGACAAAATGCGAAAGAACACCACCCTGATGGTCACCCTGTCCGTAGCCGCCATGATCGGGCTCAGTGCCTGCGGCCAGAGCCAGGCGAGCGAACCCGAAGAGACGGCCAGCAGGTCCCAGGTCAGCGTCGACTCCCTGAGCCTCGACAATGCCTGGGTCAAAGCCGCCGACGAGGGCATGACCGCGGTCTTCGGCGAACTGAAGAACAGCAGCGACAAGGACATCACCATCGTCGGGGCCGAATACGATGACGCCGATGAGGTCCAACTCCATGAAACGCTGGAAGACAGCTCCGGAGGCATGTCGATGCAGGAGAAGAAGGGCGGCTTCACGGTCCCGGCGGGCGAGTCGCTGAGCCTCAAACCCGGCGGGGAACACATCATGGTCATGGGGCTGAAGAGGCCTATCAAACCCGGCGAGGAGATCTCGCTGGAACTTGTCACCGGCGACGATCAGACCGTCTCGGTGACTGCCATCGCCAAGGACTACTCCGGGGCACAGGAGAACTATGCCCCGGGTGAGGCCGATGATGACGGCGCCGGGGCCGACCACAAGGACATGGACCACGACGAGATGGATCATGGGGACAGCGGTGACCACTGAGCCCGAGCCCAGAGACACCTCTTCCCGCAAGCATGGCTTCAGCCGCCGACACCTGATCGCGTCGGCGGCCGCGGCCGGCGGAACAGGAGTCGTCGGCGCCGTCGCGGGCTTCGGAGCGGGCCGAGGCGGTGGAGCAGGTCGCGCCGAGGCCACACCCTCACGAGATCTCAACGGAGCCAACGGGCCGGTGACAGAACCGTTCTACGCCCCTCATCAGGCCGGGGTCGAAACCCCACCCCAGGCGCATGCGCACTTCCTGGCGCTGAGGCTGAAACCGGGCATCAAGGCCGCAGATGTGACGCGCTGGCTGAGGCTGCTCACCGCCGATGCCGCCGCCCTGACTCAGGGCAGCGGGCCGCTGGCCGACTCCGAACCCGAACTCGCCCACGAGCCGGCGCGCCTGACCGTCACATTCGGATTCGGGTCCGGGCTCGTTGAGCTGGCGGGTGAGCAATCAGTGCCGACATGGTTGGCCCCGCTGGAGAAGTTCCCGATCGATGGCCTTGATCCCGGCCGGTGCACCGGGGATCTGCTCCTGCAGATCTGCGGCGACGATCCGCTGACCTTGGCGCATGCCCGGCGAATGCTGTTCAAAGATTCCCGAAACTTCGCCGAGGTGGCCTGGCAGAGAGACGGGTTTCGCCGTTCCTATGGCAGTCAGGGGGAGGGACAGACCCAGCGGAACCTCTTCGGACAGTTGGACGGGACGGCCAATCCCGGGCCCGGGTCCGAGGACTTCGCGCGCATCATCTGGGGACAGGGCGCCCGACAAGCAGATCCGGTCTTCTCCGCGCGCGGACAACCGCCGGACGACCTCGGCGCGCATCTGCCAGAGTGGATGCGCGGGGGAACGACCTTGGTGCTGCGTGACATTGCAATGAACCTCGACACCTGGGACAAGGCCGATCGGCCGGCCCGCGAATTCGCGACCGGGCGAACGCTCGACACGGGCGCACCGCTGTCGGGTGAGGACGAGTTCGACGTCCCCGACTTCGACGCGGTCGACAAGCGCGGGCTGACGAAGATCTCGGCGGCCTCGCACGTGGCCCGGGCCCGGGACGGTTTCGGTCCCGAGACACAGATCCACCGACGCACGTTCAACTACGGAACCGGAGCAGGGGAGGAGGCCGGACTGATGTTCGCCTCGTTCCAGGCCGATATCGACCGGCAGTTCCTGCCGATCCAACGCCGCCTCGCCGAGGTGGATCTGCTCAATGAGTGGACCACGCCGATCGGGTCGACGGTGTGGGCGATCCCGCCGGGAATCAAGGAAGGGGAATACATCGGGCAGAGCCTCTTCGAGGGGTGACTCAGAACAGTGCTGGGGGAAGGGCGTCCTCGAACTCGAGCAGCCAGCGCTTCGTCTCCAATGCCGTGCCTCGGCGCCCGCCGGAATACCCGCCCAGACTGTCGCTGGCAACGACACGATGGCAGGCGATGACCAACGGCAGAGGGTTCATTCCCATGATGCCGCCGATTCCTCGTGCGTGGATGCCGGTTCCGCTGCGCCGGGCGAGTTCGCCGTAGGTGATGGTGGTGCCCGGCGAGACCGTCTCGTTGAGAGTGGTGAGGACCGTTCGCGCGGTCGCGGAGACTGGACCTAAGTCCAGAGGCAGATCGAAGGTGGTGAGGGTGCCGTCGAAGTAGGCTCGAAGCTGCTGCAGCGCTTCAGCAATAAGAAGGTCAGAGGCGCCCGTGCTTTGATGGATGCCCGTATCGGACTGATCCGTACTGTCGTCGGTGGCCTCGTCGGGTTCTGGCCACTCGACACGGATGATGGACTGCCCGTTGCTGGTCACTGCGATGGGGCCGACTGGTGTGTCCATTGCGGCCCGGGAGAAGTCATGCTCGGCAAGTTCGTCGTGGAAATCATGCGAACTCATGATCGTGTGTCTCCTCTCTCAGGGCAAAGCTATCGCATCTGTGCAGCGGCCGTAGTGTGCTGTTTGCGTCCACGGCACACTGATTGCTCGGCACGATGTAGAAGGCCCTCCATCCCGCAAGATGGAGGGCCTTCTGCACGGGCTCAGGAATTCAGAATTGAGTTCCCAAAGCTCGGACTACTTCTCTTCGCCGGTGAGCTCACCCTCGTAGGCGTCCGGGTTCTGCTTCAGCCACTCGGTGATGGCCTTTTCGCCCTCGTCCTCGTATTCGTTGACGACGAGGTCTTCGAGGTCACCGTACTGCTTGTCATCGAGTTTGATCTTGCTGATGTAGTCAGCGGCGTCGCCGAATTCATCGCTGAATCCCTTAGTTGCTGTGAAGTGCAGCTTCTCAGCTTCACCCATGGCACCCTCGGGATCCTCGAGGTCCTTGACCGGGTAGGCGTTGTTGGCCCAGAACGGACGCCACAGCGTGACGACGATGTCCTCTTCGGCATCGGTGGCGTTGCCGAGTTCGGTGAGCATCGCTGCCGTTGACGAGGTGACGAGTTTGTACTCATCGTCCAAGCCGTACTCGGGGATCATCTTCTCAGTGGCAGCGGTCAGACCGGCGCCGGGCTCGATGCCGATGATCTCTCCGCCGAAGTCCTTGCCCTTGCCTTTGAGGTCCTCGATCGAGTTGATGTCGTCCATGTACTTCGGCACCGCAATGGTGAGCACCGCGTTGTCGTAGTACGCGCCGACATCCTCGAGCTTGTCGCCGTACTCGTCCATGTACTGTTTGTGCGTGACCTCAGGCCACGACGAGGGGTACATGTCGACGTCGCCGTTGGCGACACCGGCGTAGAGAACGGCGGCCTCGCTGAACGTCTCTGTTTCGACGTTGTAGCCCATCTTTCCGAGCTGGTCTTCGAGCAGCAGGGATATGCTCTGACCGTCGGTCCAGCCGGTGACATAGCCGAGCTTGATATCGCCCTTGTCTCCGCCGCTGCCGCCGTCATCCTCTGCGGCTTGCTGAGAACAGCCGGTCAGGGCCAGTCCCAGCGCTGCCACTCCTGCGACGAATGTGGTGAGGAATCTTCTCTTCATTGTGTGCTCCTTTTCTCGAGTACTCGACTTCTGCTTGTCTGTGGTTGCTCTGAGCGCTTAGGCATTCGCATCGGCCTTCGCGGTCGCGGCCGCAGACTTGGCCTTGGCGTTGCGCTTGCGGATCGTGGCGACGAGCGATTTCGGGTAGTCCTTCGCATTGCCCAGGGCGGCTGTCACACGATCGAGATAGACCGCGATGACAACGACACCGAGACCGGCCTCGACGCCGAGGGGCAGGTTCTGGGTGGCGACCGCTTCGACGACATTCTTGCCGAGTCCGTCGGCACCGACGATGCCGGCGATGACGGCCATGGCCAGAGCCAGCATGATGACCTGGTTGATGCCGGCCATGATCGTCGGCGTGGCCAGGGGCAGTTGGACGCCTCGCAGGATCTGCCCTGGAGTAGCTCCGAAGGACTGACCTGCTTCAACAGTCTCCGAGTCGACGCCGCGGATGCCGAGCTCGGTGAACCTCACTCCTGGAGGCAGCGCGAAGATGACGGTCGATACGAGGCCGGGAACGACGCCGATGCTGAAGAACGTGACAGCGGGGATGAGGTAGACGAAGGCCGGCATGGTCTGCATGAAGTCGAGGACGGGGCGGATGATCGCCGAGGCCGTGTCGTTCCTCGCAGCCAGGATTCCTGTCGGAATCGCAATGATGATCGCGATGACGGCCGCGATGATGATCAGCGCAAGAGTCTGCATCGACGGCACCCACTGGCCCATGGTCATGATGAAGAACATACCGACCAACGTGCCCACCGCCATTTGCCAGGAGCGAAAGACCCAGCCGAGCAGGGCCAAAATGACCATGATGACCAGCGGATGAAGGTCGACGAGCACTTCGGTGAGCGTATCGATGAGGAAATTGAAGAGGAAGGTGATGAAGTCGAAGAACCAGGAGGCGTTCTCCTTCAGCCAGTCGAAGACGGTATCGACCCAGGCTCCTACCGGGATTCGGATGTTCTCCATCAGAGGCTGCCCTTCCTGCTTGCTGCTTCGGCTTCTGAAGCATCACCAGTCTCTGCGAGCAGCTGGTCGATGACTCCCGTGTCCACCGGAGGCCCCCACTCCACGGTCGAGTCTCCCTCTGCCTGTTCGTCGTTGCCGTTCTGATTGCCCAGCGCGGCCAGCAGTGTCGCTCGGGGCACGACGCCGACGAGCTGTTCTTCGTCGTCGGTCACAGGAACCGGTAGGGGTGTCTCCGAAGACGGCAGGAAGAGATCGATGAGAAGGTCGTCGGGCGAGGCGGGGCTCACCACCGGCTTGATGATCTCATCCAGGGTGCTCGCGCCGGTGCGGAGATGATCGATGCAGTCACGGTCGTTGACGACGCCGAGGTATTTGCGGTGACGGTCGGTGACGTGGACTGCCGAAGCGTTGCTCTCACGCATGTTCCGCAACGCGACTCGGGGCCCGTTCTGGTTCGTGACAACCTGTCGTGACTTCTCCATCACGTTGCTCGCTGTGAGAACGCGGGCACGATCGACATCGTGGACGAACTGGGCCACGTAGTCATTGGCAGGATCGGTGAGGATCTCCTCGGGAGTCCCGACTTGGACGATGCGCCCGTTGCGCATGACCGCAATCCGATCGCCGAGGAACATAGCCTCATTGAGGTCGTGGGTGATGAAGATGATGGTCTTCTTGAGTTCGCCCTGGAGTTCGACGAGCTGTTCCTGCATCTCGCGGCGGATGAGCGGATCCAGTGCGGAAAACGCCTCGTCCATGAGCAGGATATCGGTTTCGGCGGCGAAGGCACGTGCGAGTCCCACCCGCTGTTGCATGCCGCCGGAGAGCTGTTCGGGGAATTTGTCTCCCCAACCGTCAAGTCCGACAGCCTTGAGCCAACGGTCTGCGACGATATCCCGCTCAGCCTTTGCTGTCCCACGGACCTCGAGGGCATAGGCGGCGTTATCGCGCACCGTCCGGTGCGGGAGCAATGCGAAATGCTGGAATACCATCGAAGCATGCTCGCTGCGCACCTTGCGTAGAGCTGCCGCATCGATCTTGGAGATATCGGTGCCCAAGATTTCGACGGATCCCGTGGTGGTTGACCACAGCCCGTTAAGCGTACGGATCAGAGTCGACTTGCCTGAACCGGAAAGGCCCATGACGACGAAGATCTCACCCGCTTCGACCTCGAAGCTGGCATCGATGACTGCCGCTGTTCCGAGTTTGGTGAGTTCGTCGCGATCTGCACCTTCTTCGAGGCGTTTGACGACTTCCTTCTGGCGTTTGCCGAAGACCTTGTAAACGTTTGATGCTTTGACAACGCTCACGTGCTTCCTCCTTACATTCTTGACCCTCCGCAAGAACGAGAGGCTTCACCCCCGATTCTGCGATCCGGCGGTGGCTGTCGATCCGAACAGGGTCGATCGCACACTCGCCTCACCGCACACGGATATCTCACTTCTCATTGTAGATTTGTTCAGCGATTACGCCATGAGTCATGTCGAGACATCGCGGGGTTTCTGGCTAGATTGGCCTTCTGACCTGGAATGATGCAGAACTATGTGTTACTTGATTGTTACAAACTATGGTTGAGGCAGATGGGTATGACCTTATCTGTTTTGTTACATTATGTGGGTTCTTGATGCTGATCGCTCCGGCCCGCTTGTCGAGGACATGCGGCGGAGTCCAGGAGGCGGTACTCAGGAAACGTCGTGCAGGAAGCCGATGATCTCGGGGGTGACCGCCTCGGCGAACTCTTCGAAGAAGCCATGCCGACCGCCAGGGCAGATGATGATCCGGGAGTCCGGGATGCGCTCATGCAGCAGGCCGGCGTTCTCGACGGGATTCATGAGGTCATCGTCGCCGTGGACGATGAGCGTCGGTGCCGCGACCTCCGGTAGTCGTTCCCAGGCATCGTGGCCGGCGCTGATGCGCAGGTGAGCCGCAGACTCCTGGGTGGTCATCGTGTCATCGCCGAGCAGTTTGCTGTACCTCGGGGCCACAGTCCAGTTCGGGGTGTAGAACAGCGAGAACAGGTACTGGGTGTGTTCGCGACCGCGGAGGCGGGCCAAGGACTGGCCCACTTCACGCGGGCGTCTGACGGACTTCGGTCCGCCCGGCGTGGTGCACCCCAGGACCAGGGCAGCGACGCGGTCGGGGAAATCCAACGCCAGCATCTGAGCGATGCGACCGCCCATCGACGTTCCGTAGACTCCAGCGCGAGTGATGCCCAAGTGGTCGAGTACCTCGGCGGCATCGGCGGCGAAGCTCGCAGTCGAGAGCTCGGTCAGTTCGCCCCGACTGCCGCCGGTGCCGCGGTAGTCGAAGGTGATTGTGCGAAACTGCGGTTCGAAGTCCGAGCGCAGTTCGGCCCACCATTCGTGGGAGTTGGCCTGTCCTTGGAGGAGAAGCAGAGCCGGCGCCTCCGGAGGGCCGCTGACCTGGATCGCGAGCGGAAATCCGTCTCGGGTGGTGATGGTGAGCTGGTCCCTGGTCTCCACGTGCTGTTCCTCTTCGCTGGTACGCCGGCCCCAGCACTTAGGCTGGGGTCATGAAGCAATTGCCGTTCCTCAATGATGCCGCAGACTTCCCGGGCGCCGACGATTCGTCCGTCTCGGCTGCGATCCGGGCGGCGACTCCTGCGGTGGTCGATCCGCGGCGCCCGGCCATCATCGTTCCCGTCCAGGTGACCTCGCCCGAGGAGATCGCACGGCAGTGCAGCGCCATCGCCGAGACCGGAGTCGTCGACGTCATCGAATGGCGCATCGATCCCGTGATCGCGAGTATCGCGGATGAGGAGAGCGGGGGTTCCGACGCTGCTGAATCCGCCGAGGCGGTTCTGGGCCTGGCCGTGCACGTCACCGGGGCGGGGCTTCCGGTTCTCATCACGCTGCGGACGGGGTTCGAAGGTGGAGCCGCGGACGTGAGCGAAAGGGACTACACGGCGATCCTCACGGCGATCATCACCGGACTGTCCGGGCCGCCGGCACCGGCCACCACGGTAACGCCGACCGCCACGGCAAGATCGGCCACCACGGCAACGGCCACCACGGCAACGCCGGCCACCACGGCAACAACGTGGGCGCTCGATGTCGAGATCGAGCGCAGCCAGGCCGCCGACCTCATCGACACGGCGCACAACCATGGCATGTCGGTGGTGGCTTCACACCACAACTTCGCCGGGACGGACTCGACAGAGTCGATGGTGGCCACGTTCGCCACAATGTTCGACAGTGGTGCAGATGTGGCGAAGATTGCCATGATGCCGCAGACTCATGCCGATGTTGCGGACCTGCTGCGGGCCACCGCGCAGGCGGATGAGACCGCGGGGATTCCCGTGCTCGGAATCTCCATGGGTCGGTTGGGCAGAACCAGCCGGGTCATGGGCGGCGATTTCGGCAGCTGCGCGTCGTTCGCGCAGCTGGCTCAGTCGTCGGCACCCGGCCAGATCGCTGTTGCGGACCTGGCCGGGATCTTCGACCGACTCTACGGTTGAGCGGACCGACTCTGCGGTTGAGCGTTCAGTCGGCGTCTTCTTCGAGCGGCTTGCGGAACTTCTTGGGCAGAGCCTCGTCTCCGAATCCGTTGCGAACGGTGGTGGCGGCAATCCGCTGAGCGACGAGCCGCGCCACGGCGACGCCGACACCCGAGACGATGGTCCAGGCCAGAGCCTCGGACATCGAGATGTCGTCATCGACGGGGTTGTTCGGTGCGGGGCGTTTGGTCGACTTCTCCCATACGAAGGTCAACGCCTTGCGAGCCACGAAGGTTGCCGCAATGGGCGCTCCGACGCCGATGACCTGCCAAGCGAGCTTTCCCATGCTCGTGTCCTTTCGTTAGACGTTGTGCCTGCGACGATGTTGCGCCGCGCAGATGTCGCTGGGTAGCGAATCCGTACGGGACCACACTAGCGCAGGAGACGCCCTCGTACGCAGGTGGCAGAAGTTCATACTTTCGAGGGATGCGTGGTGCCCGAATGACCGATAGATTGAGGCATCAGCGCACGAGGGGAGCAGGAATGCTCAGCAAATGGAAAGTCACGGTCGTCACCGGGCTGTTCGTCCTCAGCGCGCTGAGCTTCTTCCTGGGTCTCTTCCCCCTGCTCGCCGACATCTTCTGGATCCTGTGGTTCATCGGGTGCGGGGCGTGCATACTCGCGCTGGTTCTCACGGTGATCGTGCCGACATATCGTCCCGCCGCGGACCGCCGTGGGGCGAAAGCCTCGGCGCCAGGTTCTGAGGCCGGATACACCGATGGCGTCAGCCGGCCGTGATCAGCGTCTGAAGCCGCGCTGTCAGATCCTCATCCCGCTTGATCGGGTTCCCGTCCAGCTGGTTCAGCGTCACGGCCGTGCGCATTGAGGACACGTACCACGCGCCGTCGGCATCGATGACCTCGCTCAGGCCGAAGTCCGCATATTCGGCACTGAGCCCGAGCTCTCTGGCATGGTCGAAGATCAGGCGCTGGGTCGTGCCCGAGAGCAGGCCCGCCTCCGGGGCGGGCGTGAGGAGGCGATCGCCTCGGCGAATGATGAGGTTGGATGTCGGGCCTTCGAGGACGATGCCGTCATGGGAGACGAACAGGGCCTCATCGGCGCCCTGCTCCGCCGCGTACCGGCCGGCGGCCTGGTTGACCGCATAGGACAGTGTCTTGGCTCCGATGAGCAGCCAGGGCGCCTTGCTTCCGAGGTAGGCGTCGTATCCACGATCGAGGCTGACGGCGCTGATGCCCTCACCTCGTGCTCGCGTGATCTTCTCGTCGACGGGGACGTTGAAGGCCCACCCCCGCGGGCTCTGGCTTCCGTCCGGGTTCTGGGTTCCGCGTGACAGCGCGTAGCGGACGCCGAACTCGGTGATGGACGGGTCGGCGGCGCGCACCTCGGCGATCACGGCCTCCAGGGCTCGGTCCCACAGTTCCGGGTCCGGATCGGGCAGGCCCAGCGCCGAGGCGGATGAGCGGAACCGTGCGAAGTGGCGATCCCGATTCACCACGGTCACGTCCGAGTCGCCGAGGCCGACGAGAACGGTTTCGAAGATGCCGTCCCCGCGATGGGCCGACAGATCCGTGACGGGCAGCTGCGGTGCGCCGAGGTCAGACACCTCGACGGTGGACGCGGCAGGGTCGATGAGGACAAGAGTTTCTGTCATACAGACAGTCTAGGTTCTCTTCAGGGCGGCAGCAGGGCCGCAGGGTGCCGATCGGGCGGCAGCGTCGATCAGCCGGTGCTGACGCCGAAGAGGAGGCCGAGCAGGTAGGTCACGGCCGCCGCACCGAATCCGATCGCAAGCTGGCGCAGCGCACGTGGCCCCGGGGCGGTGCCGGAGAGCAGGCCGACGGTGCCGCCGGTGAAGAGGAGCGCGATGCCGACGAGTCCGGCCGAGAGGACCACGGCGGGCAGACCCGACATGCCGACGATGTAGGGGAGGATCGGGATGAGCGCGCCCGAGGAGAAGAAGCCGAAGCTCGACAGCGCAGCGCCCAGACCGGTTCCCAACTCGTCGCGGTCGACGCCCGAATCAAGGGCGGGCAGCTGCGGTGCCTTCTGATTCTTGGCCGCGGCGATCGTCTTGTGCGCCCGAGCGTCGGCCTCGGGCGAGTCCATGCCCCTGGCCCGGAAGACGAGCGCGAGCTCATTGGCGTCGATGTTGAGATCGGCCAGCGCATGGCGTGATTCGGGATCGGGAGTCGAGGCATCGAGGAGCTCGCGCTGTGACCGCACGGAGATGTACTCTCCGGCGCCCATCGACAGGGCTCCGGCGAGCAGGCCGGAGATGCCGGTGAGCAGGATGACATGGTTGCCCACGCCCGCGGCTCCGACCCCGAGGACGAGCGCGAGATTCGACACGAGTCCGTCGTTTGCGCCGAAGACCGCGGCGCGGAAATTGCCGGACAGGCGGGCGCGGGAGCGGGCAGCGAGAGCGCGGACGACCTCGGCGTGGATCCGTTCGTCGGCGGCCATCTCCGCCGATGCCGCCTCGTCGTCGTCATAGGGAGAGCTGGTCTCCGACTGCTGAGCCAGAGCGAGGACGAAGACCGATCCGAACAGCCGGCCCAGGAACGCGAGGCTCAGGGTGATCAGATCGGGGGCGCGCTTCTTCTCGGCATGCTCGCCGAGGAGGTCGATCCAATGCTCCTGATGTCGGGATTCGGCGGTGGCCAGAGCGAGGAGGATCTCGCGATCCTCGCCGGAGCGCCGCTCGGCCAGATCGCGGTAGACGCGCTCCTCGAGCCGCTCGTTGGCAAGGTATCTCTGCCATCGTCTGATCGTCCTGCGATCGGGCTCATGCGGCTCGTCGGGGACCGTTGATTCGTTGTTCATCACTGGTCGGATTCTACTGTGAGTAGGCGATTGAATTCAACACTTGCGCAATCGACAAAGTATCGGTTGTTATTGTTTCGTTACCTCAAACCCCCGGGTGATGAACTAGATTAAAGCTCAATGTGAGTTGTGTCACCGTTTTGTTATAGATGTACGTATTTCGTTACCAATGGCGAAGACATTGCGAAACGCGAGAATCAAGCTTCCCCTTGAGCTCGACAGCCTGGCACCGCTGCTGCTGTGAATTCTGGCGGCGTCGGTGCCTCCGGTTCGCGCTCAACTGTTCGTGTGCTGCGATGACCTGTGGGTGAGGTTCGGTCGATGGCCGAGCGCGGTCAGAGATGCCCGCTCGCAGGCGTGTGCGCAGAACAGTCATGGTTCGTCTGGCACCTGAGGAGTGAAAGGAACTCTATGAAGTTACGCACCAAAACATGGTTGGCGGTCACCGCTGCCACCGGCCTGGCTCTGGGCGGATTCAGTCCGGCACTGGCGACCGGAAACGCGGGCCCGACCGAGCACACCGATATGGGCGTCACGGGCGACGCCGTGATGGAACATCTGCAGGAGATCTCCGATATCTCGACCTCTCATTCGGATGAGGGCTTCCGGGCATTGGGGACTCCCGGCTACGAAGAGGCCGTTGAATACGTCGAACAGACGCTTGAGGCCACCGGCGCCTTCGACGTCGAACGACAGGCCTTCGAGGTCGAGGACCAGACGTTCGGCGAGGTCGCTGTCAGCGTTGACGGCGAGGAGCTCGAGGTCACCCCGGCCAGCTACACCGAGGGCACCGAAGAGCCGCTGGCGGACCTGCCGGTGGCGCTGCCGGTCGATGACGACTACAGCGACCTGGCCGGCGGTCAGCTCGGCTGTGCGGCCAGCGACTTCGATGACAGTGCCGAGGGCGCACTCGTCCTCGTCGCACGCGGGTCCTGTTCCTTCGGAGAGAAGACCCAGGCGGCCACCGATGCCGGAGCCGCAGCGGTCATCCTCTACAACAACGACACCTCCGCACCCGATGAGACCCTCAACGCCACCCTCGGCGAACGCGTCGAGAACGGTGCGCCCACCGTCGGCACCAGCTACAACATCGGCAACGATCTGCTGACCAAGATCGAAGGTGCCGCCGAGGGCGAGCCGCTGCTGGCAGACTTCACCCTCGAGACCGAATACACCACCTCGACGACCTGGAACGTCATCGCCGAGACCAAGGCCGGCGACCACGACAACGTCCAGATGTTCGGCGCTCACCTCGACGGTGTCCCCGAAGGACCGGGCGTCAACGACAACGGTTCCGGCTCAGCCGCGCTGCTGGCCAGCGCCGAGGCCCTGGCCGAACAGCCGACCGAGAACGACAACGCCATCCGCTTCGGCTGGTGGGGCGCAGAAGAGGTCGGGCTCGTCGGTTCGACCCATTACGTGGAGAGCCTCAGCGAATCAGAGGTCTCGAAGGTCAAGTCATACATGAACTTCGACATGATCGGATCCGACAACTACATCGTCGGCACCCTCGACTCGGACGGTTCCGACGTGCCGATTCCGGACGGCGTCAACGTGCCCGAGGGTTCGACGGAGCTCGAGAAGGTCTTCACCGACTACTTCGACACCCAGGATCAGAAGAACATCGGCACCGAATTCTCCGGCCGCTCCGATTACCAGGCGTTCATGCTCGCCGGCATCCCCGCCAGCGGACTGTTCTCCGGCGCTGATGGAACGAAGACCGAGCAGGAGGCCGAATGGTTCGGTGGAACCGTCGGAGAGAAGCACGACACCAACTATCACCAGCCCACCGACACGATCGAGAACGTGAGCAAGGAGTCCATCGACATCTTCGCTCCGGCCATCGGCTATGCGGTGCACACCCTCGGCTACGACCTCAGCGAGGCACCCGCACCGACCGATCCTCCGACCACGCCACCGACGGATCCTCCGACGGAAACACCGACCGACGATCCCACAGGGGCACCGACGGACGATCCCACAGGGGCACCGACGGACGATCCCACAGAGGCCCCGGACGAGCGGA
>NZ_JAKDJU010000258.1 GCF_030453725.1 Brevibacterium picturae | reverse complement strand
AAGGCGGCGAAGGCAGCCGATCAGCAGGCTGCGAGGCAGCCGATCCGAAAAAGTTCGGCGAATCGTCAATCCACACGCTCGAACCCTCCGAACCAGTACTGCTTGCCCGGTGCAGATGATCTGCACGACGTGTCAGGAAAGGACAGAGACTATGTTGAGCCTCAAACGCACAGGTCTTCGGACCATCGGCGGTGCCACAATCGCAGCTCTCGCCGTGATGGTCGGAGTCTTCGCCGCCCCTGGAGCGGCGTCGGCCGCCGAAGGACCCCAGGCACACGATGCAGAGCCCTCCAGCTCTCTGGTCGAAGGGCCGCTCATCGATCTCGGTGATCTGATGAACCTCATCGGCTCGATCAACATCGGACAGTTCCAGTAACAGCCCATCTGACGTTCCAGCAAGACGGCACCACACCCTCGCGTTCGAAAGACACAATGACTGACGACTCTCCCCGAATCGAACTCACCTCTGCACAACGCGGCATCTGGTATGCCCAGAAGATCGAACCCGACAACCCGACTTTCCAGATCGGGCTGTACGTCGAAATTCTCGGGCCCCTGGACGTCGATGTGATGCGACGTGCCGTCGGCACCGCCGTCGCCGAGGCCGATTCGCTCAACGTCGTCTTCGGCGAAGACGACCGGGGAGTCTTCCAAAAGCACGGCTCGCCTCGCAGGCACCTACACTTCCATGATCTGCGGGGCGAGTCGGTCGACGAACCGGTGGCGAAGGCCCGGGCCCTCATGGAAGCCGACCTCGCCACCGTTCACGATCTCGAGGATGGTGAGCTGCTCAGGTCTGAGCTGTTCCACCTCGGCCCCGACCATTGGATCTTCTACCAGCGAGCCCACCACCTCCTCGTCGACGGCTACTCTGCCGTGCTCATCCTGCGACGCGAGTCGCAGCTGTACGGTGAGCTGGCTGATCCGAGCGCACAGCCATCGGAGTCGCCTTTCGGCAGCCTGGAGGCCCTGGTGGCCGAGGAGGCGGACTACCGATCCTCGCAGCGTTTCCGCACCGATGCCGACTTCTGGTCACAGACCATCTCAGAGTCGGAGACAGCCACGGGCTTGGCGGGACGTCCACCTGCCTCGGCGAAACAGCTGGTCACAGCCGACGCCGACATCCCCCCGGAGCTGGCCGGACAATTGGCCGGTGCCCAATCGACCCCGGTCCTCGTCCTCGCGGCCGCCGCGACGTATCTGCACAAGATGACGGGTCGGCAGACCGTCTCCGTGGGACTGCCGGTGACGGCCCGGCGCAGCGCCCTGGCCAAATCGGTGCCGTCGATGATGTCGAAGATCCTGCCGCTGCAGCTGGCCACCACACCCGAGACCACCACCCCCGAACTCGTTGAGAATACGGGTTCGGCCCTGCGCACGACGCTCATTCACCAACAGTTCCACTATCAGGAACTCGACACCGACACGAGCTACATCGGGCCCTCGGTCAACATCTTCCCGACGGTCGATGACATCAGCTTCGGCCAGGCCTCGGCGTCTCTGCATCTCCTGTCCACGGGTCCGGTCGATGATCTGTCGATCATCGTCCACGGCCTGGGAGCGGACCAGACCTCCTCCGGCAGGGACTCGCGAGCCGCCATCGTTCGGCTTGAGGCCAATGCCGAACTCTACACCCAGGAGAGTCTCGCCGAACACCTGCGCCGCTTCCTCTCCGTCCTCTCCCAGCTGGATCCCGGTCGCGCTCAGCCCCTGGCGGGGCTGTCCCTGCTCGATGACAGCGAAGCTGACGACGTCATCGCCGGCGGAATGGGCCGAGTCCAGGACATTCCCCGCCACACCGTGGTCGACGAATTCACCGCTCATGCCCGTGCGACCCCGTTCGCCTCCGCGGTCGTGGCCGATGACGGACATCTCAGCTTCGCCGATCTCGATCGCAGGTCGACGCAGCTGGCCTGCTATCTTCGCGAGCACGGCGCCGGCCCGGGCACACGCATCGCCGCACGCCTCGGACGCACCACTGCTCTGCCGGTCACCGTGCTCGGGATCCTCAAGGCAGGTGCAGCCTATATTCCCCTCGATCCCGACCATCCGGCAGCCCGAATCGAGGCGATGGTCGCCGATGCCGACCCGGTCCTCGTGCTCAATTCCTCGACTGTGTCGGGCCCCGCCGGGGAGTCGACGATCTCCACGGATCGGCCTGTCGTCGATCTGGATTCGGACCGGCTCTCTGCCCGACTGTCGTCCCGTACGGCCCAGCGCGCACCGGAGACCACGCCGGCCCCCGACGACCTCGCCTATGTGATCTTCACATCCGGGTCGACCGGCCGGCCCAAGGGCATCGGCGTCGAACATCGGTCGCTGCTCAATCTCTTCCTCAGTCACCAGGAGACCATCTTCACACCGGCCGTCGAACGACTCGGGCGCGGACTGCGGGTGGCGCACACCGCAGGGATCTCCTTCGACGCCGCATGGGACCCGCTGCTGTGGCTCTTCGCCGGACACGAACTCCACCTTATCGACACCCTCACCCGCCGCGACCCCGAAGCGCTGACCTCGTATTTCACCACTCATGGCATCGACTCAATCGAGACGACTCCCTCGTTCGCCAAGGCTCTTCTGGCCCACGGCAGCTTCAGCGGGACCGCCCACCCCAGTGTCATTGCGTTGGGAGGAGAAGCAGTCGACAGCGGGCTCTGGCAGCAGCTGGCCGCGTTGGACGATGTGACGTCCTACAACCTGTACGGACCGGCGGAGACGACCGTCGACAGTCTCACCGCTCCCATCGTCGCGGGCACGTCTCCGGTTCTCGGTCACTCCGTCACGAACACCCGACACTACGTACTCGATTCCAGACTGTCCCCTGTGCCCGAACAGGCAACAGGAGAGCTCTACATTGCGGGGCTCAACTTGGCGCGCGGCTATGTCGACCGTCCTGGAACGACCTCTGAACGCTTCGTCGCCGATCCCTTCTCCAACGACGGGTCCAGGATGTATCGGACCGGAGACATCGTCCGCAGGCCCTTGAACGGCGGCATCGAGTTCCTGGGGCGCAGCGATGAGCAGATCAAACTGCGCGGGTACCGTGTCGAACTCTCCGAGGTCGAGCTCGCTCTGCAGGCCGATCC
>NZ_JAKDJU010000257.1 GCF_030453725.1 Brevibacterium picturae | reverse complement strand
GCCCAGCGCGAGCCGGCGGCGGGCAGTCGCGAGCCGGCGGTGCCCAGCGCGAGCCAGCGGCGGGCAGTCGCCTCCACCCAGCCAGATTCGCAGGGAAGAGAATGTAGGTTTCGCTGGCAAATACCTACATTCTCTTCCCTCGAATTCGGATAGGGAGCCCAATACCTTCCGCCACCTTGCGCAGGTAGGGACTTTGAGGGATGCGAAAGTCCCCATTCACATTCGTTTTCACGATGCGAATGGGGACTTTCATCTGGCGGAAGCGGTGGGATTCGAACCCACGGAGCGGGGTTGCCGCTCAATGGTTTTCAAGACCATCTCCTTCGGCCGCTCGGACACGCTTCCAATGGCTCACAACGAACCCGGCCTGCTCAGCACGAGGCTGAGCCACAATAGTTTCTCACAGACCGATTGTCTTCTGCTAATCGATTCGCAAAGACACCGGTATCAGTGCTTACTCGACTCAATGCCCTTCTCAGAACCGCCAGTCTGTGGTTTGTCGGAATCGATCGTCTCTCGTGTCTCGGCATCGACTGGCGTCGGCTTCGCGCGCTTCCCCTTGGGAGCGGCGTGCTTCTCCTCGTGCGTGGCGGGCCGCTCCTGTTGCGCCGCGGACTTGGCCTCCTGCGCGGCGGGCTTCGCCTCGTGTTGCGCGGCGGGCTTCGCTTCGTGCACGTTGTGCCGACCTGTCGAGTCAGAATCCTCTGAGGCGGCACCGCGGGCGGCGAATGTCGCAGGCACGGGTGAGACGACGAATTCGTCCTCCTCGTCCTCGAATTCCTCATCGACCGTCGCCGACTGTTCCGCGCGGCTTGTACGCCGAATCTTGCTCTGCCTGGCAGCGCCGTTCGACGCTCGTTGCGGCTCAGCCGATTTCTCGCCGCCTGCAGGGTCTGAGTCGTCCGCAGCGTCTGAGTCGCCTGCAGCGTCTGAGTCGTTCTCAGAGTCGCCCAAAGTCTCAGCGCTACCGTTGTCCTCAGCGTCCGAGTCGGCCAGTGCATCGTCAGCTTCGACCACAAGCGCAGGCTTGTCTGACTCCTCCGCGCCGGAATCGGCAGCGGCAGAGTCTGAACCGGCCTCGGCAACGGCTGCAGAGCCTGACCCGGCAGCGACACGAGTGCCAGAGCCTGCAGAGCCTGACCCGGCAGCGACACGAGTGGCAGAGTCCGTGTTGGCAGAGTCTGAGCCCGCAGCGGCAGGAGCGGCATCCGCAGACGGTGCGGCATGCGCGGCAGTCGCAGGAGCACTGATCTCCGCCTCGGCGGGCGAGTCACCGGACCGGGCGGGCTTGCCTTTGAGCACCAGAGTCAGGGTCGCCAGGGGCACCGAGAGCCAGTTGGGGCGGTTGCGCAGCTCGGTGACGACCTCGACGAGCAGTCTGTCGACGAGCGCCGCGCGCAGGACGGGATCGCCCAGACCCAGGCTTTCACCACGGGCACGCGAATATCCGCTGAGCAGCGAGTTCTGCACCTGCGATGCCCAGAGGAATTCCGGTGAATCGTAGATGGTCCGCAGGGCAGATGGGTCATTGCCGAAGCCGTTGACGACGAGTCCGCCGTCCTCGGATTCGAGTTCACCGGTCCGCTGCAGCCGGGCGAATCCGGCCGCGTAGTCCACACTGCGCAGCAGGGCCACGAGGTCCAGTGCCACCGGCTTGGGATCCGAGTTCGTCGAGTCCGTGAACTTCACGACCGAGTAGCCGTCGGTCGTTGAGCTCACCACGTGATCGAGTGTCAGCTCACCGTGGATCTTCTGCAGCACACCGATCGACTCCAGCGACTGCAGCTTTGCGCGGTGGGCACGCAGCTCAGGCACCAGGGAGTCCAGAGCCAGCGGAGCACGGCCCAGGGCCCAGTCGATGCGCTCGATCCACTTCTTGGCCAAGAGCTTCGACGGCTCACCCCGGCCTTCGACGATGCCGAATTCGGCAGCCATATCGGAATGGAGCTCACCGATGCGGCGGCCCATCTCTGCGGCCTGAGCGTTATAGGCACCGATCGATCCCGAGTCGACGGCGCACACGATGTCCACGGCTTCGCGCCAGGCGGGTTCGGCGTCGACGTCCACATGGGTCAGCAGAGCCATCGGAGCTTCCATCTCGGTGACTTCGAACATGTCATACCACCGTCCCGAGCCCCAGCCGATGACCTCGGGCACACTGCGGGAACCCGCCTCGGTGAGAAGGACCGGGATCGTCAGCGATGACGGCATCTCGTTCTCCAGGACCCGGAAGAAGCTGAGTTCCATCGGCTCGTACTCATCGTGGATGATGACCGTCGATTTGTGGGCACCGGCATCGGTGACCTCGATCGGGCGGATGTCGATGGGGAGCTCTTCACGGGAATCCGTGACCAACGCAGCCTTCGGCGGCTTCGGTGGGACCACCTCGGCGGGGGTGTCTGCGGAGCGGGCTGGAGCCTGTCGAACCGGGAACGGCTGACTGGACTGCTTGTCTCGAACGGCGGCCTTCTCCTGGCCGTGGCGCAGTGATTCGGTGCTCAGCTGGCCGCCGTCGAAGACCTTGCGCTTGGTGATCGCATCGGCCATGAGATTGACGAACACGGGATCGGCCGCGCCGTCATAGACGAACACGTGCCCCAGGGCGAGGTCATCGACTTGGCCGATCAGGGACTTGCGCAGGTGCATGTCTTCGACTCCGCGCAGTGAGAGCGGAATGTTGAGCCGACGCAGGGTCGGCCCGTCTCCGACGGAGATCACGGTCACGAGCCCGGCGAAACCGCCGAGTTCCTCGGCCTTGTACGTGAAGGCACGGGCCACCGACATGGGGGTGATATCGGGGTCGGTTCCGAAATCTGCGGCGAGCTTGGGGAACCACGACTGTCGAGGTATCCAGCCGGCTAACAGTTGTTCCAGCTCACTGCTGATGGCCATGTCGCCTCCTTGAAGGAATTACGGGCACTTTACATCCAATCATGATAGGACCTCCTCGAAGTCCAGGGCGCACCAGAAATCATCAACTCGGTTCCAGATTCGATACCTGCGGAGTGTCATCACCACACCAACAAGGTTCCCTGCCAACAAGGTTCCCTGAGGCGTCCTTGTTTTGCTTGAGACACCCTGAGGTGTCCT